>JAJECR010000205.1 GCA_022821935.1 Candidatus Latescibacterota bacterium | reverse complement strand
AGTTCAGGATCGCCATCCAGTTGTAGCACCACGTTTTGATGCCCACGCGGCCCATGCTCTCGATGAAGGTACAGACGTTGTCCAGTTCTTCCTCCCGGCCCTCTACGCCCAGCTTGATGCGGTGCATCGGGGGCGTGCTTTCGATGACAGCCACGTCGAACCCGGCATCGTTGAAGTTGTTTTTCATCCGCAACATGGGCATGTATTCCCAGCCTTTTTCATTTCCGAAGGCGGGCGGCATGCTCGTGACCACGTGATCGACGCCGATCTGCTTGACCTGGTCCCAAAGGGTGTTTCGCCCCGTGCTGAGAATTTCAGCGATCTTAATCATGGAATACTGTCTCCTGTTGCCTCAGCGATTTTATCTGGATGTCTGATTCGCCCATGACCGCGCACACGATGTCAGATATCACACCTGCCCCCGGCTGCGCGGGGAATCCGGTCCCATCTGGGCTGCGTCACAGTGTCACACCTGCCCCCGGCTGCGCACCGGGTGCTCGAGTGCCTGTTCGTAGAGATCCGCCCAGTCCTTCGAACCGTCGTCGCGCACGATCTCGAGGTAGACCCCGTCGGCGTGGGCCGGTCCGTTGCCCTGGATGAAATACCCGTAGGCCCTGTTCATCGGTGCGATGTGTATCCGGGTGTCGTCCGGATAGACCGCGGTGCAGATGATACGTGGTTCAGGCTTGTCGTAGAGTTCGCCCTTTTCTTTCAGCCCCTGCACGGTTTCGTCGGGAACTTTCCAACTTTCCACCGCTTCCTCGTCCACCGTCACGCCCAGGCCCGGCTCCTCGGGAACCCGGTGAAAGCCGCCCACGACCTCCACGGGTTTCGTCAGGAGGTGATGGCTGTAGAGGTTGATGCACGTGATCGCCGGCCAGGTGGCGTGACTCAGCACCGCCCCGAGGTGGGCGGCCCAGGTCGTGGTCAGCCCGTTGCCCACGAGCTGAAGCCAGAAGGGCATGTTGACCTCGGCGCTCAACTGGCCCTGGCGCATCACCTCGGACTTCCCGGCGCAGATGACGAACCCGTCGCAGACTTCCTCGCGGACGGCCGTCATGTAGGGCGGCGAGCCGAAGTGCATCGCGATAGGCCGGGGGATGACCTGCCTCAACTGACGGTTGCCCAGGATGTCGGTCTGGGGGATGGGGGATTCGAACATGGCCACGTTTTCGTGCTGTGCCAGTTTCTGCATGACGGGCATGGCCGCGGCGGCGTTCTGCATCGTGGCATTGGCGTCGAGGTCCAGCTTGAAGGAGCTGGGTATGCCGGTGGCGATGGCGTCTACCTGGGCGAAGATGTCCCACCAGGGCCGCTGTTTGATCTTGAAGCTGGTATACCCCAGGGCCACCGCGTCGCGGGCCTCGGCCAACCAGTCCCCCGGAGAGGCGTCGATGGACCACCAGGAGATGGGCGACCAGTCCCGCACCTTGTTCCCGAGCAGTTTGTAGCAGGGCACCCCCAGCGCCTTGCCGACCACGTCGAAGAGGGCCATCTGCAGTCCGGCGCCAAGCGTATCGTCGTTCATTACGTCGGCCGGGCTCTTCCCGATGACCCGGTTCACCGCGTCGTCGGTAACGCGTGCCCAGGTGTAGTGAATGACCGTCTCCCCCCAGCCGATCAGCCCGGTATCCGTGATCACCCGGCACAGTTCCAGGATCGACCAGTTGTATACCTCCCGCTCAGTAATGCGGGCCTGCCGTTCGGTGAAGGGCACGTCCACCACGATCCGTTCCACATCGACAATCTTCATGAGGTCATTTCCTCCAGTCGCGGCCGGTTCAGATCAACCCGGCACGTGGCTGAATGTCTGCCCGGTCGCGGCCGGTTCAACCGATTCGCGGCGCCGTATTCAGATGCCGTAGCGCCGTGTATTGCCCCGATGCGTCATGTTATCGTCAAATCAACAGACAGGCGATAACAAGCAGGACCATCACGGGTAAAAGTCCCATTCCGACGCTGGCGCCAACCGGCATGAGCAGGCTTTCGGGCGCGGTGATTTCGAGTCCGAACAACAGGGGAATCGTACGCGCGGCTTCCTCGTTCATGCCCAGCGAGATGGAAACCCCGGCGTACAGACTGCCGAAGAGGGCCGCCACCAGGAGCACGTGGGCGACATGGGGCAGCCGGCCCCTAGATAGATCGGCCGGGTCCATGACGTCCTGGTAGCGCAGGCCCCACTGCTTGACCCGGTGATAGAGCACGGGCAGCAGCAGGGGACCCAGAATCGCCGCGGTGACGAAATTGTTGACGGAAATCAAAGGCGCCAGCACGTGGAAGGGGACGAGCCCGAGGGTGTCCAGGCCCCAGCCGACCGTCACGCCGCAGGCGATGCTTGCCAGCAGCGTTACATAGAGGTACCGCGCGAGCATGGCGGGGGACCACGCGCCCGGTTCTTTCGTAGTCAGAATGCGCCAGATCCGGTAGGGAATATAGCCCAGCAGGAAATTGCCCAGCATGCCGAAGTAGCTGCCCAGCCCGTAGGTTCCGCCCATCAGGTCTCCGATGAGGTTGCCGAAGGCCGCGCCCCACGCGCCGGCGGGACCGAACATGAGCGAACAGATGACCGGGAATACGTTGGCCGGCCGAAGCTCGGTGATACCGGGAATTATGGGAAGGAGTTTAAAGGGAATGAGGACGGCGGCATACATGGCTGCCGTCAGGGCTACCAGGACGACCATCCTGGTATACTTCCACATCGTGATGGCTTCTCGCACGCTGCCCCTTTAAGCGCTTTGTTCCAGACGGTTGATCTCGTCGCGCAGGCGGGCGGCGTCTTCGTACCGTTCCTCATCTATGGCTGCCTGAAGCTTCTGCCGCGCCGTCTCGAGCGGGGTGCGTGGCTGACTCTTGAACTCCACCGCTTCCATCAATTCTTCGGCGGCCACCTGCGCCGCGGGAACCTTGCCCTCTTCGGCCGCTTCCGCTTCCAGCTCCTCGATGGACGCCGCGATATCGTCGTCTCCGTTCTCGTCCTTGTTCTTGGGCATTCGCTTGCCGGCCACGCGCATGACCTCTTCTTCCACGTAGATCGGCGCGTCGGCGCGAAGAGCCAGGGCGATGGCGTCCGTGGGCCTCGAATCGATGGTCATGGTCTGTCCATTGGCCTTCACGTGTATTTCCGCGATGTAGAACTGCTGCTCTCGCAGTTCGGAGATGAGCACGAACTGTATCTCGGCGTCGAAGTGTTCGAAGACGGACTTGAGCAGATCGTGGGTCATTGGGCGCGGAGGCGCTTCTTCGCCGGAATCGATCTGGCTTTTGATTGCGAAGGCTTCCGCGATGCCGATCAGGAGGATCAGGACCTGCTCTTCCTCTTCGTCGGCCAGCCAGAGTACCGGGGTGGCGTGGAGGGGATAGGGAGGCCCGACATCATATACTTTGAGACGAATCATTGTATACAGTCTTTCTACCTGACCGGGATCAGCCTGGATTCTTTATCGCGGGTGGCCACATGAGCGATGACGGTATTACGCCGGCCGAAAGGAGCCGGTCCGCCTGGAGAAACGATCGTCATCGTTGTGGATGTTCGGTATACCGATATAATAAACCGGTCTCTCAAAACAGGTCAAGACAAAATGAGCGAAGGGTTGTGATTTTCATCTCGAAGCCGTTATTGGAAGCCGTTGTCCTGACGCTATTGTCCCGATGCCGTTTATGATCAGTCCCGTTGATCAAGAAACACGCCGCGCACCCGGGTGAAGAAGGCGAGCGCCTCATCCGTCCGGTAGTCCGGGTAGGTCCAGGGTAATGGGGCAAAAGCACCCCGTGTATACAACAGGGCCAGGTCGGCATAGATCCCGTTCCCGATATAGATGCGGTGGCTGTAATTCTTGGTGGTCGCCAGGACGAGTTGGCCGCCGTTGACGTAACCCGGATCGATGTTCACGCCCCGTCCCGGCAGGCCGTCGGACCGGGCCACCCCCGCTTCGAGTTCATTGCTCGTCCGCTTTATATCGGCAAGATCCGCCGGGTCCACGAGCGGTCTGAATCCGAGGAACTGCTTGACCAGTCCGGCCCCCATTTCCGGTTCATAGTAGGCTGTGAAGGAAAAGTCGAATACCGGACTCGCCAGTTCCGCCTCGCCGTACCGTTCGGACATGAGTTCGCGTCCCCGGTTCAGCATCGTTTCGCTCTGCCCCATGACCGCGCTGACCAGTTTGACGGGTTCGGAGGACCCGGGTCTGCCCATGCTGAAAACGTCTCCCGTGACGTGCTTGTGCAATTGCATGGAATCGCGCCGCACTGTACGTCGCATTGCCCAGTGAAATTGCGTAGTGGCCGAGCTTGTGCCATTGCCCCGAAGCGTGCCGTATGGTATATTGACTCGCCTGTCGCCGCATGATCGGCGTCGCATGATCTGCGCCGCATGAACGGCAGACAGGGAACAGATACCGGTTCCGGACAGGCATTGTCAACTGATTACGGCAAACGGACAGGAGCGCAAATGAATCTCGAGCGGTTTTCACTTGAGGGTAAGGTGGCGATCGTAACCGGCGCGGGAACGGGCATCGGCAAGGGGATCGCGACGGCCATGGCCGAATCGGGCGCCCGGGTCGTCCTGGCGGGCCGGACCCGGTCCAGGCTCGAAGAGACGGAGGAAACCATCCGGGGCTTCGGAGGCGAAGCGCAGGTCGTGGAAGCGGATGTATCGGATCGTGAAGGGCGGAAATCCCTGGTGTCGGCGGTACTGGACGCGTGGAAGCAGATCGATATCCTGGTCAATAACGCGGGGGTAAACGTGCGAACGCCGCCGGAGGACTACCGCGAGGACGACTGGGACCGCGTCGTGAATACCAACCTGAAAGGCACCTTCTTTCTCACCCAGCTCGTGGCCCGGCACATGATCGAACGGAAATACGGCAAGATCATCCACATCGCCTCCCTGGCCACGATCACCGGCATCCCCCTGATACCGGCCTACACGGCCGCCAAGGGCGGCATCGGTTCGCTGACTTACCAGCTGGCGATCGACTGGGCGCGGTACAACATCAACGTGAATTCCATCTGTCCGGGCTACATCCGTACGCCGTTGACCCGACCCGTCGAAGAAAGCGAACGCGGAGCCTATATCCTGAACCGCGTGCCGGCCGGCCGCTGGGGCGAACCGGAGGATATCGCAGGCACCGCGGTGTTTCTGGCCGCTCCGGCTTCTGACTTTCTCACGGGACAACTGATCGTGGTGGATGGCGGTTGGATGGCGGGCGGTTAGCCGGCGGCCTCTGCCTGGCTCACCCGGCCCGATCCCGGGCGGGGCACGGTAATGAAACCAGTGGCCACCAGGGTCAGGACAGCGACGACCGCCGCGCCGACGAAGACGTGCTGGTAGCCATAGATGACCCATACCAACCCGCCCAGGGTGGGAATGGACATGGACACAGCGTGGTCGATGGTGACGCCCAGGGAGAGCGTCGCGGTGAGATCATCCTTCCTGACGACGATTTTGCTGGCGTAAGTGGTCCGTGCGATACTGACGTTGAACAGCACCAGGTCAAGCACGAAGCTGGCATAGATCAGATCCACCGCCCATTCTCCCAACCCCATTTCCGCGGCGAAGCCATAGCCGAGACACACCCCGATGAGCAGCACCGCATCGATCATCAGCACCAGGCGTTCTCCGAACCGGTCGATCAGCTTGCCGAGCTGCGGCGCGAAGAACATCCCGATGACGGATGCGATCAG
>JAJECR010000230.1 GCA_022821935.1 Candidatus Latescibacterota bacterium | reverse complement strand
GCGGCGACGTCGGACAGCAGGATGGGCACCGTGTTGACCTGTCCGACGATGATGTCGCCGATCTCGTCCACGGCCTGGAACTCGTTCAGAATGCGCACCAGGTATTCCGTCTCGCCGTCCTTGATGGTACCGCCCGCGAGATTGACGTTCTCCTGCTCGAGCCGGCTCGCCACCTGGGTGATGGGAATGCCCAGGCTGGCCAGCCTGGATTCGTCCAGCTCCACGTGGATTTCCTCTTCCAGGCCGCCGCTGATCTTGACGGCGGCGACGCCCTCGAGGGCCTCCAGCTCCCGCTTTATCTCTTCTTCCGCCATGATGCGCAGGGCGGTCAGGCTTTCGTTACCGGAAAGTGCGATGCGCAGAATGGGATCAAGGCTGGGGTCGAACCGGAGCAGGATGGGTTTCTCCGCCGCCTGGGGGAGGTTGAGCAGGTCGATCTTCTCCCGCACGTTCAGGCTGGCGAAATCCATGTTGGTGCCCCACTCGAACTCCAGGATGACGTCGGACCGTTCCGGCCGCGATATGGAGCTGACGCGCACCACGCCGGTGACCACGCCCACCGCCTCCTCGATTGGCTCGGAGATGAGGTTCTCGATCTCGTTCGGCGCGGCCCCGATGTATTCGGTCCGCACTGTCAGGGTCGGGTACGTGATGTCCGGCAGCAGATTGATGGGCAGCCGTGAGAACGCGATGAAGCCGAAGAGCAGCATCGCCGTCATCAGCATGATGATCGTGACGGGCCTGCCGATGGAAAAACCGATGATTTTCATGTTAAGTTACCGATTTACCTTTTGAATCAATGCTATTCAGTGCTCAACTGTTCAGTGTTCGTTGCCGATCGGATCGTGCATCATCCCGGCCAGTTGCCCGCTCGCCGTCTACTGTGGACGGCCGCCGCCGCGTTGCGCCCGCATCTGGCGCATCTGCTGGATCAGGAACGCCCGCTGCTTTTCCTCGTCACCCGCGAAGCCTGGGTCCTCTTCCACCTGCTTGTCGTAGGCCGCCTTGATCTGGGGGTTCTGGAACATCCGTTCCTTCATCTGGTCCAGGTCCATGGCCATCATGCGGTTCCCGCCCATGCCGCCGGGCCGGCCTCCGGCGCCTTCTCCCGCGCCGCCCATGGCCGCTCCGCGCGCGCCGGCATTTCCATCCTGTGCCGCCGGTGTTCCGGCCGATTCACCGCTCGATCCACCCATGCCCGTCGCACGGCCACCGGTTCCGCCGTCCGTGCCCGCGGCCCGTCCGTCCGTGCCGCCAGGCCTGCCGCCCATGCCCGCGGGCGCTCCGTCCATACCATCCGCCATTCCTTCCGCGGCGGGCGGGACCTGCCCGGCAATGCGGACCGGCGCCCCGTTACGCAGCCCCTCCTGCCCCACGGTGATGATGGAGTCCCCGTCGGACAGGCCGGACAGCACTTCCACGTAATCTCCTTCGGCGATCCCGATTTCCAGGAGACGCTTTTCCGCCGTACCATCCTGGAAGAGGAAGGCGTAGGACCCTTCCGCCTCGGCCACCAGGGCCTTCTTCTCGACCTGCAGCACGTCCTCGTGGATCGCGATCACCAGGTTGACCGTGGTAAACATGCCGGGTCTCAACGTGCCCGCCCGGTCCCGGATTTCCACCGTAACTTTCACCGTGCCGCTCTGGGGGTCCACGATGGGACTGATCAGGGCGACCCGGCCCGTGTGGGTCTGGTCCGATCCCTCGACATTGATGCGCACCGACTGCCCCGGGCGGACCTGCCCGATGTCCTTTTCGGGAACGAAAATGCGGGCGAGCAGCGGGTCGAGGTCCGCCGTGCGGAACACCGCGTCATTCGCGTTCACCAGGTTGCCCACCTCGATCAGCAGCTCCGTGATGATGCCGGCGAAGGGGCTTCGGACCGTGGCGTAGGCCAGTTGGAGCTTGGCCGACTCGTACTGCGTCTGGGCCGCTTCATACTGAAACTTGGTCTGTTCGAATTCCTGGCTGCTGAGCAGTTCCTGTTCCAGCAGTTCCCGGGACCGGTTGTAGTTCGATTCCAGGCTGTTCATATTCACTTCCCGCTCCTGCAGCGTCAGTTCCAGCGCGTCGGTGTCGAGCTGGGCCAGCGGCTGGCCTTCCTGCACGCGGTCGCCCTCCTCGACCAGGATGGTCTCCACGAGCCCCTGCGTGCGAGAGACGACGTCCACGTGGCGTTCCGCCTCAAGCGACGTATAAGTAAGCAGGGTCGCCGCGATGTTGCCCCGGTCCACGGTTTTCACCTCGACCGGTATGGAGGCGCCGGTGCGCGCCGCACCGCCCATGCCGCCCATGCCGGGCCGGCCGCCGCGCTGATTCTGGTCGGCGCTTTCCTCCGCCTCTTCGCCGCCGCACGCAAAGGTACCCACCATGGCCAACGCCACCGACCAGCACGCCAGTTTCCTCAACCCAAACCGCTTGAACATGAACCGCTCCTTCAATTTTAAGACCCAGTGCACGCTGGTCTCATAGTCTTGCCGCCTGCCTGGCGGGCTTTCCCTCGCTATCTTCGCCGGTACCCGTTCCGGAACCGGTCCTTGATCATGGTGAAAAACTCTGTCTGTTGATCGGGGGTCAACACTTCCTTGTGCGCCAGGATGTATTCAAAAACGATGGCTTCCCGCTCCGCCTGCAGCGAATCCATCTGCGCCTTGATCACCTGGATCTCCCCGTGGTCGGCATCCGGCGTCATGAGCAGATCGTACAGCCGGTCCCGCCGGTCGCGATACGCTTCCCGGTAGGGCGTCATCCGGTCCCCGAGTTCGGAGCGCATTGCCCTGACCTGTTCCGACTGGGTTTCCGTGAGACCGAGCCGTTCGGTTATGGACATCCGGGCCTCGCGCCGTCCCTCGCGACCGCGCCGCTCGTCGTCGCCCCAACGGTGATACGCCCGGGTCGCCAGCGAAGCGAGGTTGATGACCGTCAGCAGGACCACGCCCCATATGATCAGCTTTTTCTTCATACGTCCGGATCGTCCTTCGCAAATGGCGTCAGATTACGCGATTCCCGTTCCAATGCCCATGCTCACCTTGCCGGATCGTCCAGGGATTCGTCCCAGTCCAGCAACAGGTAATCCTGGCCGACCGATTCGGTGGTGATTTCCTGCAAGTCTTCGGCCAGCGTGAAAGCCAGCACGTTCGATTCCGCGGGCGGCGTTTCCACCCGCGCCGTTTCTCCATTGGGACCGCTGCCGAGATAGGCGCCGATCAGGATGCCCACGGCCAGCGTGGCGGCCATCAGCGCGGGACGGACCAGCCAGTTCAGATTCGACACTGCCGTCGGCCCGGGCTCGACCGGCGCTTCGCCCCGCAGGGCCGCGTCGAAGCGCGTACGCAGCCGCAGGGTGGGACCGGGTACGCTCAAGAGCGTATCGGAATCCCATGCCGCGCGCAACGCCTTCACCCGTTCGCTGCATCGGGGACAGGTACGCAGGTGTTCCTCGCACCGTGCCTGTTCTTCGGGTGGCAGATCCCCATCGATATAGAGCAGGATCCGGTCTTCAAGGTAACGATGAGTCATGATAAGCGCCTGTCTGGTCCTGATTCGGATCGTTGCGTTCCTGCTTCGTTGACGTCCTCTGCTTACCTGGGCGGCGCGGTCAACCCCTGTGGCTGCCGCACGCTTCCAGTACCTTTATATACGCTTAGACAACCTGTCCGCCCAATCCATTCGGTTTTTGTGTGACATGCCGCGGCATGTCGTCATTACCGGTTTACAGTTCGTCCAGGCGCGGCCTTAGGCGCTTGCCGAGGTTGGTCTTGGCCCGGTGCAGCAGGGACTCCACAGCGGAAGGCGAACACGCCATGGCTTCGGCGATGGCCTTGTAGGGCATGCGCTCGAAATGGGAGAGGATCAGTGCGGTCCGTTGTCTTTCGGGGAGCGCGTCGATGGCCTCCCCGACGATGCGTTCCCGGTCCGCCTGCTGGAGATCGTCCTCGGCGCTGCCGCTGCGGTCCCGGAGCGTCGTCGACTCGTCGGCACCCTCGTTCCAGAAATCCAGGGCCATCCACTGCAGCCGGCGTTTCCGGCGCCGGACGTTGAGGCACTGGTTGGCGGCGATCCGGTAAAGCCAGGTGCCCGGGTCGGCGTCCCCGCGAAACCGGTCGTAAGCCTGCATGGCCCGGACGAAAACATCCTGGGTGACGTCCTCCGCCTCCTGCGGATTTCCCATGAGCCGGTAGCAGGTCTGGTAGATACGGGCATGCCAGGCGTCGAACAGCCTTTGGAAGACCTCCTGCCTGTCTTCTGCCGCATTCCCCTTGAACTCGCCGGATCGATGGGTTTCGGGCATTTTCCACGGCACCTTCGGGTCAATTTGGCGGATCGGGCATGACGCGGGCGCCGCCAGACAATACCTGGTTACGTTACATGAAAACCGCAGGTCATCTTACCCTTGCGCGCGGTCCGTACGGTCGCTATTATTAAAACGGCTCGTAAAACCAGTGTTACAAGCCGACGTTACGCATGCAGCCGAACCCGACTGAAGGCGATGGAGCGCGGACCGCTCGCCGGAATCCCCACTTCGTCAGGGGCTTGCGCCGAAACCGGTTTCCATCCACAATATACCAATAACGCGCCGATTTCTTGTCTATATGTTGACGCGTCCGGTCACGGGCGGGTTACGAAGCCCG
>JAJECR010000094.1 GCA_022821935.1 Candidatus Latescibacterota bacterium | reverse complement strand
CGGAGCGCCATCAGCACCAGCCGGACCAGCCGGGCCTGCTTCACCCTGCGGACCTTGCTCACCCGGAGCACCATCAGCACCCGGAGCACCGTCAGCACCCGCCGGACCTGCCGGACCCTGCGCACCGTCAGCACCATCAGCACCGGCCGGGCCTTGCGGGCCGGTTTCGCCTTGCGGTCCCGCCGGACCCTGCGGACCAGTGGCACCCTGCGGACCCTGCGGGCCTGCGGCGCCTGCCTGGCCTGAGGCACCCGTCGGACCCGCCGGACCTGTCTTGCCCTCGCATCCCATGAAGGACAAACCGAGAGCCAATACAGCAATTATGAGGTAATGCATTGTGTTCTCCCGTTTATGGAAACACTACTTAAAGGAATGACGAAAATACGATACGTGCCTATATCGCCTCCTTTCCCGCGAATTGATCGGTTGACTGAATTGCCACTCAAGGTTGCTGATTTCGTATCAAACCACCGTATTTCAGGGCCGTATCGGGTACTTTTTCAGTTAAATATGAATAAACTGAGCATTGTGGTCGGGCCGCAGGAAGTACATCGATGTCTAGCCCGTAGCCGGATTCGATTGGGAGTTATGCATTACTTCGTACTGAGATATGAGTCAGGGGAGGGGTACGTCAGATTGGATTGGTTGTTACGTCAGGTATGGGCAATCAGGGCGAAGGGAGGTGGTAAGGTGGACCGACAGCAGGTCGAGTCGGTCCCAATTCAGGTTGAAATGGAAATGGCTCCCTGGTTCATTGGATGCATGCATCGCACGTAATGAACGCAAGGAGCCTTATGGATATCGATTCAGATGCAGATGTGTCGTCTTTTTATATTATGAATTCCCTTTGATTTGAATCGCGAGATCAACTCTTCGTAATTGGTTAAAGTAAACTACAGATGATTCTACGTGTGCATCAATGAACGTTAATCTAATTTACGGTCTCAAATTAGAATTACGGAGATTTTGATCCCCCAACGAGGGAACCGAAGTGTAGCAACTTCTAGACTACCGGCCACCATGACCCCCTCCTCGTTCGTAAAATCCCTGCAGCAACTCGAGTTCGATCACGCGTTCAACCCGTACGTGGATCGCTGCCCCGTCTACGACCTGGCGGACGCCCCGAAACGGCGATCGAGTATCCTGCTGTCCGTGCTCGAGGCGGCGCTCAGGCAGCCCGTGGACGCGCTTTGGATCGGCCGCGATTTCGGCTACCGAGGCGGCCGGCGAACGGGCCTGGCCTTCACGGACGACGATCATCTCCCCGAACACGGGCGAAGATGGGGGTTGGCCGTTCAGAGCCCGGTCCGGGGAGGCATGGACGGCGAACGGTCAGCCCGCGCGGTCTGGCAGGTGCTGTCCCGCGTGGACGCTCCCGTATTTCTCTGGAATGTATTCCCCCTGCACCCCCACGACCCGGGCAAACCATTCAGCAATAGAAAGCACAACGCGCGGGAGCGCGCGTCGGGAGAAGAGATCCTCACCAGGCTCGTCCGCATGCTGGAGCCGTCCACGATCGTGGCCGTGGGGAGAGACGCGGCCTGGACGGCCGACCGAATGTTCGGTCAATTCGAGACCCTTGCCGTGCGTCATCCGAGCCACGGAGGGCAGAGGATATTCGTGGACCAGATGTCGGGATGGTACAGTTTGGAATAGTGCACTTCAGAAGCACCGGCTGAGACCATGTTTCACTCTTGACGCGGCATATCCCCGCCTGTAGTATAATCTCTGTTCCACTGACCATTTGTATTTCTGAATAATCATAGTCCTGGATATTCCACCATCTCACCTGCCATCATCGGTGTCAGCCGGGAGATCACTCTATGCGTGTATTCTTCAGTCACCTCTTTTCACACGTGCCCCGCGGTATCTCGGTCGTGAAACTGCTGGCCGTATTGGCCGCGCTGGTATGCGGCGCGGGAACCGCCTTCGCCATGGCGGAGCACGAAAGCATCGCGGTCGAACTGCCGGACCAGTTCGTGTTCAACACCATTTCGTTCATGCTCTGGGGCGCCCTGGTGATGTGGATGTGCGCGGGCTTCACCATGCTGGAATCCGGATCGGTGCGGACCAAGAACGCCTCCATGATCTGCATGAAGAACATCGGTCTCTATTCCATCGCCGGGATCGCCTACTATCTGCTCGGCTACAATCTCATGTACGTCGACGTGGGGAGTTACATCGGATCCATCTCGCTGTTCTATGGACCGTCGGCCGACGAGGTCGCGCTGGTCAACGGGACCGAAGGCGCCGCCTCGGAGGTGATCGCCCTGGGGTATTCCACCATGTCGGACTGGTTCTTCCAGATGGTCTTCGTGGCCACGGCCGCGTCCATCGTTTCGGGCGCACTGGCGGAAAGGGTCAGGCTCTGGTCGTTCTTTCTTTTCGTCCTGATCCTCACCGGGGTCATCTATCCCATCGTCGGCGCGTGGACCTGGGGAGAGGGATGGCTGAGCCAGCTGGGATTCAAGGATTTCGCGGGTTCCACCATCGTGCACAGCACGGGCGGATGGGCGGCCCTGGCGGGCCTGCTGGTCGTGGGCCCGAGACTCGGCAAGTACCGAAAGGACGGCTCCGTCAAACCCACGCCGCCTTCCAACGTGCTGGTGGTTACCCTGGGCGTCTTCATCCTCTGGCTGGGCTGGTTCGGGTTCAACGGCGGATCGCAGCTGGCCCTGGGCAGCCCACTGGACGCGGTGGCCATGAGCCACGTGCTGGTCAATACGAACCTGGCGGCGGCGGCCGGCGCGCTTATGGCGCTGTTCTGCGCGCGGCCCGTCTTCGGCCGCACGGACCTTTTCGCCTGCCTGAACGGCGCCATCGCGGGTCTGGTATCAATCACCGCAGGGCCTGACATGGTGCAGCACTACTGGGCCATCATCATCGGGGCCATCGGCGGCGTCATCTGCACGGTCGGGATGAAAATGCTGGAATCGGTGCGGATCGACGACGTGGTCGGCGCCGTGCCCGCCCACCTGTTCGCGGGGATCTGGGGTACACTGGCGGTGTGTATCGTGAGCGGGGGAAACCTGGGGGTACAGCTGATCGGCATCCTGGCGATCGGCGCCTTCGTCTTCGTGGTATCCTGGGTGGTCTGGAAGCTGATCGACCTGGTCATGTCCGTCCGCGTAACGACCCAGGTCGAGCGACTGGGCCAGGACGTCGCGGAACTCGGGATCGAGGCCTATCCCGAATTCGTGCTCACGCCCGAAGAGCTGGACGAAGACTAAAGCGGACCAGACGATCCGAGCGGTCCAGCATACCCAACGAAAACGGCGGCAAACAATATCGTTTGCCGCCGTTTTTATTTTTCTTCGATTTTTACCGCGGGTCGCGTGATTTCGACTCGGCCATTCCGCTGCCGCGTCCCACCGGCACGTGGCCGACGCGTCCTGCCGTCACGTGGCTCCTACCGCGCTCCGCCTTCGCTGGTCTCTTCGTCTTCCGCCAGGCTTTCCTGCTCCGCCTGCTCCGCCTGGTCTTCCTTCTTTTCATCCGCCGCATCGGCGGCCTGTTCCTCCGCAGCGCCGTCCCGGTCGATCAACTCGAGTATCGCCATGTCCGCGGCGTCGCCCTGCCGGTATCCGACACGGACGATACGGGTGTATCCCCCGGGCCGGTCGGCGTACCGGTCGGCCAGCGGACCGAACAGCTTCGCCACCACGGATTCGTTGCGGATGACCCGGAGTACTTGCCGCCGGGCATGCAGATCATTGCGCTTGCCGAAGGTGATGAGCCGTTCCACGAGGCGCCGGACTTCCTTGGCCTTCGCCGTGGTGGTCTGCACGCGTTCGGTGTCCAGCACCGAAGCGGCCAGGTTGCTCAGCATCGCCTTACGGTGGCTGGGAGAGCGGCTGAGACCGCGCCCCTGCTTTCGATGTCGCATTCCAAATGCTCCTGTCCAACTGCTCAAATGTCCAACTGCTCAAATGACCCGCCGCGGGCCATGCGATTACGTGTTTTCGACTTCGGCGTACTCTTCGATGTCCATGCCGAAGGAGAGATCCATCTCCTGGAGGATCTGGCTCAGTTCGGTCAGCGACTTGCGGCCGAAGTTCCGGTACTTAAGCATCTCGGTCTCGCTCTTCTGCACCAGGTCCGCCAGGGTCTTGATGTCCGCCGCCCTCAGGCAATTGCTGGAGCGAACCGACAGTTCCAGTTCCTCCACGTTCATCTGCAGCATCCTCTTGATCTCTTCGAACTTCTCGTCCACCTCTTCTTCCGGCTCGGAGAGGAACTGGTCGTCGATGGATACGAACAGCTGGAGGTGGTTGCGCAGGATCTGGGACGCGGTCGACAGGGCGTCCTGCGGACCGACGCTGGCATCGGTCCAGATTTCCAGCACGAGCCGGTCGTAGTCCGTACGCTGGCCGATACGCGTGTTCTCCACCTGGAAATTCACCCGCGTCACCGGGGTGAACATGGCGTCCATGGGGATGACGCCGATGGGCTGGTCCGGCATCTTGTTCTGCTCGGCGATCACGTATCCCCGGCCGCTGTCGACGTGGATCTCCATTCTCAGGTGTCCGCCCTCGTCCAGGGAAGCGATATGAAGATCCGGATTGAGAATCTCCACCACGTTGTTGTCGGTCTGTATGTCTTCGGCCGTAACGTCGCCCTTGCCTTCCGCTTCCAGCATCAGCGTCTTCGGTTCTTCGCTGTGAAGGAGAAGCCGCAGGCCCTTGAGGTTCAGGATGATCTCGGCCACGTCTTCCACCACGTTCGGCATGGTGGAGAACTCGTGGGCGACTCCGTCGATGCGGACGCCGACCACAGCCGCTCCGGGCAGGGAAGAAAGCAGGACCCTCCGGATGGAATTGCCGATGGTTGTCCCGAATCCCCGCTCCAGCGGTTCGATCACGAACTTGCTGTAGCCGTCGGTTACGGTATCGTCTTCAATCAGCACGCCTCTCGGCATTTGGAAGTTCTTTAATTTCATATCGTTCGTCGCCCCTCATCGTGCTCTTCGAGTGAACACAGGCATGGCAGTGTGGCGGCCCTATTTCGAATACAACTCGATGATTAACTGTTCCTGAACGGGTGTCGGAATGTTCTCGCGAATGGGTGCTTCCAGCAACCGACCGGCCAGGGTGGTCTTGTCCAGATCCAGCCAGTTTACCGCCGGGCGCTGGTTCGCTGCGCTCAGGGAGGCGTGAATGCAATCGAGCTGGCGGCTCTTCTCCCTGACCTGAATGACTTCACCCGTACGGACGATGTACGAGGGGATATTGACTATGCGGTCGTTGACCAGGATGTGACGATGACGGACCAGTTGGCGGGCCGCCTTGCGCGACGGCGCGAAGCCGAGACGGTAGACGATGTTGTCCAGCCGGGTTTCGAGCAGCTGCAGGAGGCGCTCGCCCGTATTGCCCTTGGTCCGGGCCGCCTTCACGAAGTACGACCGGAACTGCCCTTCGCCGATACCATACGTTTTTCGCGTCTTCTGCTTTTCACGAAGACGGAGCCCGTACTCCGTGGGTTTCCTCCGCCCAACCGATCCGTGCTGGCCCGGCGGGAACGCGCGGCGGTCCACCGCGCATTTCTCCGAGAAGCACCGATCGCCCTTCAGAAACAATTTAACGCCTTCCCGTCGACAGATTCGACAGTTGGCATCCGTATAACGAGACATATCTGCTCCTAACACGCACGATCCGGGCACATATGCGCCGGCTGGCCTTTAAGACCCCCTGGCGCGCCCCGGTGATTCACGATCAGACGCGACGCCTTTTCGGAGGCCGGCATCCGTTGTGGGGAATGGGAGTTACGTCCTTGATTGCGGAAATCTCGAGACCTGCGGCCTGCAATGCCCGAATGGCCGATTCGCGGCCGGCGCCGGGTCCCTTCACCCAGACCTCGACGCGTTTCAGTCCCAGTTCGATGGCTTCCTTTGCCGCGGCCTCCGCGGCGATCTGCGCGGCAAAAGGCGTACTCTTCCGGGAGTTGCGGAACGTGCCGCCCTTGCCGCCGCTCGACCAGCTGATCGTGTGTCCCTGCAGATCGGCGAGGGTAACGATCGTATTGTTGAACGTCGCCTTGATATGGGCCACGCCGATGGAATCTATGTGCCGGTCGCGCCTGCGGGCGCGACTTCGCCTAGCATTAGCCAACCTCTACCTCCAGGATTAAAGTGAGTTCCTAGGTCGTCTTTTTGCGCCTCGCACCGATGGTGCGCCGGGGGCCCTTTCGTATGCGGGAATTGGTACGGGTCCGCTGCCCCCGCACCGGCAGCCCGCGGCGATGCCGCAGGCCCCGGTAACATCCGATATCCATCAAACGGCGGATATTGAACGTGATGTCCCCCCGCAACGCGCCTTCGACCTGGTAATCGTTCTCGATGCTCTGGCGAAGCTTCGTGATCTCCCGGTCGGTCAGGTCCCTTACGCGGGTTTCCGGGTCGATGCCGGTAGCTTCGAGCACCTTGCGGGCGGTCGTCAGTCCAATTCCGAAAATGTAGGTGATGCCGATCTCCACGCGTTTGTCGCGGGGCAGATCGATTCCGGCAATACGTGCCACCATGCCCTCCTTGGCAACGGGTCGCTGCTATCCCTGCCGCTGTTTGTGGCGCGGGTTGCGGCACAGCACGCGCACGACGCCCCTGCGGCGGATGACCTTGCAGTGTTCACAGATTTTCTTTACCGAAGCGCGTACTTTCATCTTCCGATCCTCAAGTTGCAGTTTGTTTCCGGCTGCGCCCGGCGCTCCGCTACAACCGGAACCCGGATGCAGTCTTGCACCGGTTTCACTTGTAACGGTACGTAATCCGGCCGCGCGTAAGATCGTAGGGCGACAACTCGACCATGACCTTGTCGCCGGGCAGGATTTTTATGAAGTTCATTCGTACCTTGCCGGATATATGTGCCAGGACCCTGTGGCCGTTTTCCAGTTCAACGCGGAACGACGCATTGGGCAAAGGCTCCACCACCGTACCTTCCACCTGTACCGGGGGCTCTTTCGGCATGCGAATCAACCTTTCACCACTTAAGCCGCGACCGATTGCGGCGACGGCCGTGGTCGGTTATCCGGCTCCGTTCACGCGGTCCGGGCCAGACTCTTCAGAATGCGTTGCGTTACTTCCTCCAGCGAACCATCGCCGTCGATCCGCTTCAAGATGCCCGCCCTGTCGTAGTAATCGACGAGCGGGGCCGTTACCTTCCTGTAGATCCTCAGCCTGTGCCGGATCGTCTCCGGCGTGTCGTCCGTTCGATGCCTGTTGATGAGCCGGTCGATCACCGTGCCGTCGGGCACCTCGATGTTCAGCACCGCGTCCACGGGCGCTTCCATGCGCTGCAGGGCCTCTTTCAGGAAATCGGCCTGGTGCCGGTTCCGGGGAAAGCCGTCCAGGATGAACCCCGACGCGCAGTCTGCTTCCCGCACCCGGTCTTCCAGTATGGCCTGCGTGATGTCATCGGATACCAGTTCGCCCCTGTTCACGAATTCCGATATCCTGCGCCCGACCGGTGTCCTTTCCTCCATTTCCCGCCGCAACAACTCGCCCGTTGAAACGTGCGGTATACCGAACTTCTTCGACAGCCTGGTTGCCTGTTCGCCTTTTCCCGCCCCCGGCGTTCCGAGTAAAATAAGTCGCATAACCTGCTCACTGCTCACCTGGCGCCAGGCCGCCGCTAAAAGGCGCCTGGAACGGACGTTCCGAAGCCTAACCCGCCCGCCCGCGCACGCGGCCACGCTTCATGAATCCCTCGTAGTGGCGGGACACGAGATGCGACTCGATTTGCTGGAGCGTATCCAGGGCGACGCCCACCACGATCAGCAGGGCGGTGCCTCCGAAGAACGAGGATGCGCTCAGAGAGACGTTCATGCTTCGGATGATGAGAAACGGCACGATGGCGATAATCGCCAGAAAGACCGAGCCGGGCAACGTAATGCGTGTCAGGATGTGATCGAGATAGTCCGCCGTTCTCCTGCCGGGCCGTATCCCCGGGATGAATCCGCCGACGCGCTTCATGTTGTCCGCCACGTCCACGGGGTTGAATATGATGGATGTGTAAAAATACGTGAAGAACACGATCAACAGGCCGTACATGGCGTTATATATGAACGCGCCGGGCTGAAACCACTCGACCATGGTCTGAAACACGGCCATGTTCGGAAAGAAGCTCGAAAACGTCCCCGGAACGAACATGATCGACTGGGCGAAGATGATGGGCATCACGCCGGCTGCGTTCACGCGCAGCGGCAGATGCGTGCTCTGCCCGCCGTACACTTTTCGCCCGACCACGCGCCGCGGGTACTGTACCGTGATCCTGCGCTGTCCCTGCGTGATCAGCACCACCGAGGCGATGATCAGGACCCACACGGCCACGATGAAGATCTCGACGAGACCGCTGCGCAGCCCGTTCATCACCGCGTCGATCTCGCTCTTGACCGCGATGGGGAACTGGGCGATGATGCCAACGAAGATGATCAGCGAAATGCCGTTTCCGATGCCCCGTTCCTGGATCTGCTCGCCCAGCCACATCAGGAATATGGTGCCGGTCGTCATCGTAACGACCGTCACGAAGATGAAACCCGCCCCGGGGTCGATGACGGCGGAGCGGCCCACTTCGTCACGGATGTCCTGGAGCCAGTAGCTGATGCCTAGGGCCTGTACCAGCGACAGCACGACGGTGCCGTAGCGCGTGTACTGGTTGATCTTCTTCTGTCCTTCCTGTCCCTCCTTCTGGAGTTTCTGCAGGTACGGCCACATGGACCCCAGCAGCTGCAGGATAATGGACGAACTGATATAAGGCATCACGCCGAGGGCGAAGATGGTCGCGCGCTCGAACGCGCCGCCCACGAACATGTTGTACAGCCCGAATATGGTCCCGCCCATCTGGCTGAAGAAGGCGCTCAACACCTCGTGGTCTATGCCCGGCGTGGGTATCTGGCCGCCGACCCGGTAGACCGCGAGCAGACTGAGGGTGAAGATGATACGCCGCCGAAGTTCCGGAATCCGGAATACGTTCTGAAAACTCTCGATCATCCGGAAATCACCTCGACCGTACCGCCTGCCGCCTCGATTTTCTTCCGCGCCGTTTCACTCACCTTGTGCACGCTTACCTTCACGGGCCGGTCGAGCTCGCCTTCGCCAAGTATCTTGACCGGGTCCGTCGATTTCCGGACCAGGCGCCGCTCCGCCAGCGAGCCGGCGTCCACGACGGTCTCTTCATCCCATCCTTCCAGGTCGCGCAGATTGACGATCTGGTAGGTCTTGCGGAAGATATTGGTGAAGCCCCGCTTGGGCAGCCGGCGCACGAGGCGCATCTGCCCGCCTTCAAAGGAAGGATGGATCTTCTTTCCCGACCTGGAACGCTGTCCCTTGTGCCCCCTGCCGGACGTCTTGCCCGTACCGGAACCGGGACCCCTTCCCAGACGCTTGACCTTGCGCACCGCGCCGGAGGCGTGTTTCAAACTGCCGCCATTCATAACAGCCGTATTCCTTTCTTCATGAAACCCGCCGGCTATTCGTCATCCGTCGTAATGGTTTCCACTTCCACCAGGTGGCCGACGCGGGCGATCATACCCTGAATCTGGGGCGTATCGTCATGGACGGCGCTGTGGTGCAGCCGCCGTATGCCCAGCGCTTCCAGGGTCCGTTTCTGCCGCCGGTGCCTGCCAATGGCGCTTTTTCTCTGTGTAATACGCAGCCGCGTCGCCATGACTACCCTTTCAGTTCCTCTATATCCACGTTGCGCACGTCGGCGATCTCGGAGGCCACCTTCAGGTCGAGCAGGCCCTGCAGGGTCGCCTTGGCCACGTTGTAGGGATTCGACGAGCCGATCGACTTCGTGAGGATATTGTGAATGCCCGCCGATTCCAGCACCGCCCGGGCCGCGTCGCCGGCGATAACCCCCGTACCGGGCGACGCCGGTTTCAGGATCACCTCCGCCGCGCTGAACCTCCCGATGACGTCGTGGGGGATCGTGCCGTTGACCACCGGGACCCGGTGCAGGTGCTTCCGGGCCGTTTCCGTCGCCTTGCGGATCGCCTCGGACAGTTCCAGGGCCTTGCCCATGCCCAGGCCCACGTGGCCGTTTCCGTCGCCCACCGCGATCAACGCGTTGAAGCTGAACGTGCGGCCGCCCTTGACGACCTTGGCAACCCGGTTGATATCGACCAGACGTTCCGACGAAAGATCGAATTCATCGGGATTGATTCTCGGCAATGTCTGCTCCCTTCCTCAGATTTGAGACGCCGGACCTGCCGGCGCGCAGCGCGGTTCTAGAATTCCAGTCCGCTTTCGCGCACGCCGTCCGCCAGGGCCTTCACGCGGCCGTGATACAGGTATCCGCCGCGGTCGAAGGTCACGCTGGTCACGCCCTGCGCTTTCATCTTTTCTCCCAGCACCTGCCCCACCAACTTGCTCTGTGCCTTCCGGTCCATGCCCGACTCCAGTTTCTCCCGGATCTCGGGCGTATTGGTGGAGAGGGACAGGAGGGTGGCGCCCGCCGCATCGTCGATGACCTGGGCGTAGATGTGCTTGAGACTCCGAAAAACGTTCAGGCGGGGCCGGGCCGCGTCGCCCCGTATGGACTTCCTTACGCGGCTGTGGCGGACCTTCCGCATTCTGGCTCTCTGCAGCGTTTTCTTGGCCATGATACTACACCAGTCTCCCGTCAGGCGCCGGTCTTGCCGGCCTTCCTGCGTACCTGTTCGTTGTCGTACCGTATGCCCTTGCCCTTGTACGGCTCCGGTTTCTTGAACGACCGGATCACCGCGGCGACCTGGCCTACGAGTTGCTTGTCGGCGCCCCGGACCGTAATCCGGTTGCCGTCCGTGACCTCGAGGTCCACGTCCGGCGGTGCCTGGAAAATCACCGGATGGGAATAACCCAGGGTGAGGGTCAGGTTCCTGCCCTTCAGTTCCGCCCGGTAGCCCACGCCGACGATTTCGAGCGTCCGGTCGAACCCGCTGACGACGCCTTCCACCATGTTGGCGATCAGTGACCTGTTCAGGCCGTGCAGGGCGCGCGACTGCCTGGATTCGTTCTGGCGTCCAACCACCAGGTGGCCGTCTTCCAGGACGGCGCTGATCTGGGCGGGGACCCGGTGGGAAAGCTCGCCTTTCGGACCTTTCACCTTGACGGTCCGGTCGTCTATCGACACCTGGACCCCGTCCGGGATCGCAATGGGAAGTTTACCTATTCGTGACACCCCTACTCCTTCCGGTATTCCGGCCTACCAGACGTAGCAAAGCACTTCGCCGCCCGTGTTCAACTGGCGCGCTTCGCGGTCCGTGACGATTCCCCTGGGCGTGCTCAAAATGGCCACGCCGAGACCGTTCAGCACCCTGGGCAGGCGGTCCGACTTGACGTATACGCGCCGGCCCGGCTTGCTGATGCGCTTGAGCGTGGAAATGATCGACTCTCCCACCGGTCCGTACTTGAGGTATATCCGGATGATGCCCTGTTTCCCGTCCTCGACCTCGGTATAGTGGCTGATGAACTTGTGGTCTAAAAGGATACGGGCGATCTCCGTCTTCACCTTGGAAGCCGGCACTTCGACCCTCGGATGCTTCGCCTGGCACGCATTGCGTATCCGGGTCAGCATGTCCGCGATCGGATCTGTCATTGACATCTTGCGGTTCTCCCTGAGCAACAAGCCCCGTGTTTCTACCAACTGGCCTTTGTCACGCCCGGAATCTCGCCCTGCAGGGCCAGCGTCCGGAAGCAGATGCGGCAGATCCCGAAACGGCGCATGTAGGCGCGGGAACGTCCGCACTGCTTGCAGCGGTTGTACGCGCGCGCCGTGTATTTCGGTTTTCTATTCGCCTTCGCGATTAATGACTTCTTGGCCACTCCTCCCCCTCTCGAAGATTCCGATGCCCGGCTCGTAACGGCCGGACCGCCTGGTCCGCCCGGTCCGCCCGGACCCTACACCGCCGGGTCCCTGAAGGGCATGCCGAGATGCCTGAGCAGCTCCGCACTCTCTTCGTCGGTGCCCGCCGAGGTTACGATCGTGATGTTCATGCCCCGGAACAGATCGACCCCGTCGTAGTCGATCTCCGGAAAGATCGTCTGTTCGGTCAACCCCAGGGTATAGTTGCCCCGGCCGTCGAAGGACCGCGTCGATACGCCCCGGAAGTCGCGGATACGGGGTATCGCCACGTTGATCAGGCGGTCCAGGAACTCGTACATGCGGGCGCCCCTGAGCGTCACCCGGGAACCGACGGGCATGCCTTCCCGGATCTTGAAATTCGAAATGGATTTCCTGGCCCGGGTCACCACGGCCTTCTGGCCGGTGATCGCCGTCAGTTCCGATACCGCGCTGTCCAGCAGGCCGGCGTTCTGCGAACCCTCGCCCACGCCCATATTCAGGACCACTTTTTCAATACGGGGCACCTGCATGATGTTGCCGTAGCCGAAATGCTGCAGGAGCGCGGGCCTGATCTCGCTGTTGTACTGTTCTTTCAGACGTGCCATGTTCGTATTCCCGTTATCCCTCGGCGATCACTTTCACGTTGGAAGCGTGCATGGGGGCCTCTTTCTCGAGCCGGCCGCCCTGCGGATTGGTCTGGGTGGGCTTGGTGTGGCGCGTAACAAAATTCAGGCCTTCCACGATCACCTTGTTCTTCTCCGGCAGCACTTTCAATACTCTTCCGGTCTTGCCTCGGGTGGTGCCGGTGAGCACGACCACGGTATCGCCCTTCTTGACGTGCATCTTAAGCTGCTCCTTCCATCCGGCGGCTTGCGGACCCGGCTCTACAGAACTTCCGGGGCGAGTGAAACGATGCGGGTGTATTCCCGCTCGCGAAGTTCCCGGGCGACGGGGCCGAAAATGCGCGTGCCCCTCGGCTCGCCCGCGTCGTCGATCAGCACGGCCGCGTTCTCGTCGAAACGGATGTAGGACCCGTCGCGGCGGCGCACCTCCTTGCGGACGCGCACGACCACGGCCTTCACCACCTCGCCCTTCTTCACCGAACCGCCGGGAGCGGCTTCCTTCACCGATCCCACGAACCGGTCTCCCACGCTGGCGTACCGCCGGCCGGTTCCGCCCAGGACCTTGATGCAGCGGACCTGCCGGGCGCCCGTGTTGTCGGCGACGTTCAGCCAGGTATACTCTTGAATCATCTTTAATCCGTCCTGTTCACCGCTTCCCGGAACCGGCGCCGGAAAACTAGACCTGTACCGCGCGCTGGATGACTTCCGTCAGGCGCCAGCGCTTGTTCTTGCTCAGCGGACGCGTCTCCGTCACCCGGACGATATCGCCGATCCGGCACGTCTGCTCTTCGTCGTGGGCCGTCAGCTTGGTCGTGCGCCGCACGTACCTGCCGTAGAAGGGGTGCTTCACCCTCCGTTCCACGGCGATGGTGATCGTCTTTTCCATCTTGTTGCTGAGCACGCGTCCCACGCGGTTCTTCCTGTGTCCCCGCTCCTTCATGCGTCATCTCCCGGATCGTCCTGCCCGTCTTCCCGGTTCTGCTCGTCCGCCGCCCGGAGGGAACGGATATTCAGTTCATCCTCGTGCAGGAGCGTGAGAATCCGGGCGATTTCCCGGCGGGATGACGAAATGCGCTTCGCATCCGCCATCTGCCGCGTCGCCTTCTGAAAGTTCAGGTTGAAGATCTCTTCCTTCAATTCGGCCACCCGATCATGCAGTTCCGTCTCGGACAGCTGCCGAAGCTCGTATAGTTTCATGCCTTCCCTTCCTCGAGAACGGACCTGCTACAGATCTTCGCGGACCACCAGCCGGGTCTTGACCGACAGCTTCTGCTGGGCCAGCGCGATGGATTCCCTGGCCATGTCGGAGGCCACGCCCCGCAGTTCGAAGAGGATGCGTCCCGGCTTGACCACGGCCACCCAGTGCTCGGGATTGCCCTTCCCCTTGCCCATGCGCGTTTCGGCGGGCTTTTCCGTGAGCACCTTGTCCGGAAAGACCCTTATCCACACCTTGCCGCCCCGCCGCATGTGATGGACCATGGCGATACGGGCCGCTTCGATCTGCCGGTTGGTGATCCAGCCCGGTTCAAGCGCCTGAATACCGTAATCGCCGAATTCCAGCGTGGCGCCGCGCGTCGCGGTACCCGTCATGCGGCCGCGCTGTTTCTTCCGGTACTTCAGTCGCTTGGGCATTAACATCGCAGTGTCTCCTCAAATGGTCCCGGGTCCGTAACGGGACCCCCTGGCAACCCGTCTTAAAGCGTCGCTTCCCGTCCGATCCCGGCTTCCGTTTCCTCGCCCTTTATGATCTCGCCCTTGCAGATCCACACCTTGATGCCGATGCACCCATAGGTGGTGTGGGCGGTGGACCGGGCGTAGTCTATGTCCGCCCGGAGCGTGTGCAGCGGTACGCGTCCGTCGTTAAAGGACTCGGACCGGGCCATTTCCGCTCCGCCGAGCCGGCCGCCGCAGGTGATCTTGATGCCCTCCGCGCCCATGCGCATGGCCGCGGTGATGGACTTCTTCATGGCCCTTCTGAAACTGATCCGCTGTTCGATCTGCCGCGCTATGCTGTCGCCGATAAGCTGGGCGTCGAGCTCGGGACGGCGGATTTCCTGTATGTTGACGTAGATTTCTTTCTTCGTCAGATGCTGGAGCTCATCCCTGAGCTTATCCACCTCGGCGCCCTTGCGTCCGATCACGATTCCGGGACGGGCGGTATGTATGGTGATGGTGGCCTTCTGCGGCGCCCGCTCGATCTCGACCTTGGAGATGCCGGCCCGCGAGAGACGGCTCTTGACGTAACGACGGATCATGAGGTCTTCCTGGAGCAGTTCCGCCATGTTCTTGTCGGAATACCAGTTGGACTGCCATGTCTTGATCACGCCAAGACGGAAACCGATCGGATGTGTTTTCTGACCCACGTCGTCAACTCCTGTTGTCGGGACTCCCCGGTGAGTGGCCTTTCCGCTGCCGGTCCGGGCCGGCCTTGACCAGACCCGTAGCCGGTCCAGGCCATGGCAGGCCAGGCTAGGCCGCGACCACCACGGTTATATGGCTGGTGCGTTTCCGGATCGTGGAAGCGCTGCCCCGGGGGCCGTAGTGAATGCGTTTCATGACCGGTCCGCCGTCGACATAGACGGTCTTGATCTTCAGGTCTTCGATATCCAGCGTGTGTTCGTCGTCCACGTTCATCGCGTTCGCCGTCGCGGAGCGCACGGTTTTTTCCAGCGGCCTTGCACACGCCTTGGGCACGAATTGCAGTATGTTCAGGGCTTCCTGCACCGGCAGGCCGCGGATCATGGCCGCCACCTGGCGAATCTTGCGTGCGGAACCGCGTACCTGCCGCGCCGTTGCACGGGCTTCCATCGCTGTATTCCCCCTGTTCCGGATTCCGGCTACTTCAGCTGGGTGGACCGTTCCGTTACCCGGCCGCTGTGTCCCCGGTACGTGCGCGTCGGCGCGAATTCACCCAGCTTGTGGCCCACCATGTTCTCCGAGATGTAGACCGGAATGAACTTGTTGCCGTTGTGAATGGCCAGGGTATGGCCGACGAAATCCGGCGTGATCGTGCACGCGCGGGCCCAGGTCCGGACTACCCGCTTCTCGCCGGTTCGATTCAGCTCGTCGATCTTCTTCTTGACGCTGCTGTCAATGTACGGCCCTTTTTTTATCGAACGAGCCATCATCGCCTCCCGCTGTCTTCCTTACGCCTATTTACGCCGCTTGACGATCAGCGTATCCGATTTCTTGTTCTTCCTGCGCGTGCGCAGGCCCTTGGTCTTCTTTCCCCACGGAGACACCGGGTGCCGTCCACCCGAGCTCTTGCCTTCCCCGCCGCCCATGGGGTGGTCCACGGGGTTCTTCGCCACGCCGCGGGAATAGCCGCGCCGTCCCAGCCAGCGTGCGCGCCCGGCCTTGCCGAGCGATATGTTTTCATGATCCGTGTTGCCCACCTGGCCGATCGTGGCGGAACACGCGTCGGGCACCCGCCTGATCTCGCCGGACGGCAGGCGCAACTGGGCATAGCCGCCGTCCCGAGACATCAACTGGGCGGCCCCGCCGGCGGACCGTACGAGCTGGCCGCCGCGGCCGGGCGAAAGTTCGATGTTGTGGAGCATGGTGCCCAGTGGAATGTTCTCCAGCGGCATATGGTTTCCGCTCCGGATCTCCGACTGGCTGCCGGCCGTCACCGTATGTCCCACCGACAGGCCGAGGGGCGCGAGAATATAGCGTTTCTCGCCGTCCGCGTAATGCAGCAGCGCGATGCGCGCCGAACGGTTCGGATCGTACTCGATGGCATGTACCCGGGCCGGGATTCCTGTCTTGTCGCGCCGGAAGTCGATCACCCGGTAGCGCCGCTTGTGCCCGCCTCCGCGGTGCCGGGCGGTCATGCGCCCCAGGTTGTTCCGGCCGCCCGACTTCTTCAGGGGGCGGACCAGGGACGACTCCGGCTTTTCCTTTGTGATCTCCTTGAAGGAGGACACGGTCTTGAACCGCTGGCCGGGGGTCTTGGGTCTGAATGTGCGTACTGCCATAACTGGACTTCCTCTTTCTGGCGCGGCCTGTCTAGGTCTGGCACGGCCTTGCGCCGCCATGTCAGACCATGCTCGGCCATGCTAGGCCAGCAGATCAGGTGCCGGTGTACAGATCGATAATGTCGCCGTCGGCGAGTTTCACGATGGCCTTCTTCCAGTCGGGCCGGCGTCCCTCGAAACGGCCGAGGCGCTTCACTTTGCCCTTCATACGGAGCGTGCGAACCGACTCGACCCGCACGTCGAAAATCTCCTCGACGGCCCGCTTGATTTCCAGTTTGTTCACGTCCCTGGCCACTTCGAAAACGTACTTGTTCTCCTCTTCTTGGAGCACGTGGTTCTTCTCCGTTACCAGGGGCCGCGCCACGATGGCGCGCGGATCTTTTGTCATGACTTCAGCGCCTCCTCGACCTGTTTCAGCCCCTCGCGGGTGAAGATGAGGCAGTCGCTGCGCATAATCTCATGCACGTGGGTGTCTGTGGCGACGTTGATGTGCACGTCGGGTATGTTTCGACAGGACTTGTACACGGCTTCGTCGCTCCGGTCCATGAGGACCAGGCACTTCCTGTCGTTCACCTTCATGTTCGAAAGCACGGAAACCATCTGCCGGGTCCTGGGCGCGTCGAACTCCAGCGCGTCTATCACGAGTACGGAGCCGCTCTGCGCCCGTGTCGACAGCACGGACTTCAGCGC
The DNA here is from genome assembly GCA_022821935.1 of Candidatus Latescibacterota bacterium. Taxonomy (GTDB): domain Bacteria; phylum JAAXHH01; class JAAXHH01; order JAAXHH01; family JAAXHH01; genus JAAXHH01. The sequence goes on along the minus strand of JAJECR010000094.1, from coordinate 1,450 downwards.
GAGGCGGCGCACTTTCTTCGGGATCCTGTAACTGTAGCTGCGGGGCTTCGGTCCGTGAGCCCTGCCGCCCCCGATGCGAACCGGGGACCTTCGCGAACCCATGCGGGCCCGGCCCAGGCCCTTCTGCCGGTAGATCTTCTTGCCGGCGTAGGACACCTGCGAACGGGTCTGCGCGGCGGCTGTGCCCTGTCGCTGGCCGGCCTGGTACATTTTCTGCGCTTCGTACATGGCATGGGCGTTCGCCGATATGCCGAAGACCGATTCTTCCAGGTCGATCTCGCCCTGTTCCGTCCCGTCGCTGCTGAATAACCTTGCTACCGGCATGACTGCTCCCACCTCGACCTTCCCGTTCCGCGCCGTCGTTTACCCGGCCCGGTTGATCAGTACGTATGCGTTCCTGTGTCCCGGGACCGCGCCCTTCACCAGGAGGATGTTGTTCTCGGCATCCACCCCGACGACCTGCAGGTTCCTGACCGTCACGCGCTTATTGCCCATCCGGCCGCCCATGCGGGTTCCCTTGAAAACCTTGGACGGCGTCGCGCTCTGTCCGATCGATCCGGGATGGCGCCAGCGGTCGCTTTGTCCCCGGGTCTTGTCGCCGCCCCGGAAACCGTGCCGCTTCACGACACCCTGGAACCCTTTGCCCTTCTGATACCCGGTCACGTCGACCAGTTCGCCGGTCTCGAAAATGTCGGCGCCGTATACCTGGCCGGGTTCGCAGGCCTCGACATCGTCCACCGCGACCTCGCGAACGATCCGCCGCGGATCGACCTTCGCCTGCTTGAAATGACCCTGCAGCGGCCTGGTGGTCTGCTTTTCCTTCTTCGCGTCAAAACCGATCTGCGCCGCCTCGTAGCCGTCCCGGTCCAGCGTCTTCACCTGGGTGACGTAGCACGGCCCCGCTTCGATCACCGTGACCGCCACCGCGTCACCGTTCTCGGCAAAGACCTGGCTCATCCCGATTTTCCTGCCAATCAAGCCATGCATCTTCGAGACTCCTACACCCTGATTTCCACGTCCACGCCGGCGGGCAGGTCCAGCTTGAGGAGCGCGTCCACCGTCTGCTGCGACGTGTCATAGATATCGATAAGCCGTTTGTGCACACGCGTTTCAAACTGTTCCCGCGATTTCTTGTCGATAAAGGGAGAGCGCAGGACGGTATAGACGGTTCGTTTCGTCGGCAGCGGTATCGGACCCATGACCCGAGCGCCGGCCCGCTGGGCCGCCTGGGTGATTTCCCTCGCCGATTTGTCCAGCATGGCGTGGTCGCAGGCCTTCAACCTGATCCTGATCTTCTGGTCCGCTTGGTTGGCCATGAAGGCCTCCTTCTCCCGTTACTCGATGACTTCGGTTACGACGCCCGCGCCGACGGTTCTTCCGCCCTCCCTGATGGCGAAGCGGAGTTCGGTGTCCATGGCAATGGGCTGCATGAGGTTGACTTCCATGTCGA
>JAJECR010000098.1 GCA_022821935.1 Candidatus Latescibacterota bacterium | reverse complement strand
CCAGACAACAATGGCGACCAGCCGGTCGAGGAGGAACAGCCGGTTGAAGAAGAGGAGCAGCCGGTCGAGGAGGAACAGCCGATCGGGGAGGAGCAGCCGGTTGAAGAAGAGGAGCAGCCGGTCGAGGAGGAACTACGAACCGAGGATGACGACCGTGCCCGGTTAATGGAGATGCGGCGGGAAATCGACGCGCTCATCGGCGACGCTGAGGGCGCGTCAATCGCCGACTGTCGCTACGCGGGCCTGGGTTCCAAGCCCTGCGGCGGTCCCTGGGAGTACATCGTTTACTCCGTCGCGTCAACAGATTCTACGGCACTCGTCGAGCGGCTGACAGCGTATGACGCCTTTGAAGCCGAGATGAATGCGCTTTACGGATACATTTCCGACTGCTCTATACCCAACGAGCCGGTTTTGGTGTTTAGAGATGGACGGTGCGGCAGAGAGTGATGCCTTGCCCTCAGACTTTGTCGGTCAAATCGACCAGCGCTGATGTGGTTTGTGTATGATGAAGTATGTGTATTGGTTAACCGCTGAGAATCGAAGACTACAAGGTACGGGCACCAGCGTCGGACAGGTTGGCCGGATTCAGTCTCTTTCCATGAGCTCGAGCAATCGGGTCGTCGTGTTCCAGTTGCGGACCGTCACGCGCTGGTAAACGGGCATCGAAGCGAGCCGGCTGAGATAGCTTCGCGAGGCCTGGTCGATGCGTCTTGAGAAGTAAAGCACACCACTGCCCGTCCAGGACTCATCCACTCCGGGCCTGGCAGGGACGTCCTCCATGGCGGCAGTCGCCGTGAGAGGCGCCTTCAGGAAGATGACGTCATAGCGGTACGTCTCCGACCGTTCTCCAAACCCCGCCGGCGCATCGGCGACCACTTTCCGAATCTGCTTTCTTGAGCGCATCACGACACTCGCTTCGTAGTCGAACGCCACGGCCAGCATCTTCTCGATTCGATTCGTCAGCGTTCTGAGTGCAGTTGTCGGCGAACGAAAGACCACGTTCCCGCTCTGGATGTAAGTAACGACATCGCGGAAGCCTTCAGCCTCGAAACATTCCCGCAGGTCAGCCATCTTGATGACGTTCTTGCCGCCGACGTTGATACCGCGCAGCAGGGCCAGGTAGGTCTGAGACGTATTCCCGCGTTCGTTCATTGCATATCCTCTGCGGTCCCACCTATCGGAAACCGTGTTCTAGCTACGTCACTTCGATCTCGATCCTGCAGTGATCGCTCGGACCCCATTCTTCGGGGTGGTTCAAGGCGCGCACCTTGACGGAATCGGCCATGCTCTCGGACGCAAATACGTAGTCCAGTCGTCTTGTAGCTGTCTCAGGGGTTTGAGTAGGATGGAAATATGTGGGGACATTCTTGCTGTATTCTGGTAGTTCATCCGGCCATGGATTGGCTTGTCGGCCATGAGGGTATTGCGGACCGACAAGTGGTAGCCCGATTGCCGCCATCCTTTCGAATATGAGAGCTTCACGCCGCTTCCAGTATTCGTTGACTCCGTAGCCATACGTAACCGTGAGATCACCGGCGGCAATGATCCGGTGACCATGTTGCCTCCCAATCAGCAAGGATATGTCCGAGATGATACGGTGGATGGATGCGTCTACGACATCCCAGGACATTTTCCCAGTCGACCAATGAGGTTTCTCAAATTCCGTACAAAAGGACACGGCTGTAAAGGCAGTACTGTTGGACGATGTGACAATTGCAGACGAAATACACCCAGGATGGCTTTCAACGAAATCGCCGTATTGCGATCTTGCAATGGGTACCGGTTCGAGCCACGCAACTTTTATTTCCTCGGTGAGTTTTACAACAGCACATCGTGAGATACTTTTGTCATTCAAATCGTGGAACGGTCCGGGGTCGATCTCCAAACACGTCCTCACGTCTTCAGGAGGAATTCTGGCCTCCTGTAGCAGGGCTATGTCAGCCTTACTCTCATTTTTTACCAGACTCCGCCAGGCGTCATGTCGGCGGGCGATGTTCCAGCAGACTAATTTGATCAATTTAACCTTCCTGGTAAATTAAGACCCCGGTATCTGGTCAGTACTCCGGAATATACCCGGAATTACGCCTCTTTCAATTCCAGCGTTAGGCCTAATGCATTGCACACTTTGAGCAGCGTATTGACGTTGCATCTCGCTCCGTTTTCCAGCCTGGATAGTTGTTGTTGAGTTATTCGGGCTTCTATAGCTAGTTCCTGCTGCGATTTCCCCGATTTGTCACGTGCAAGCGCAAGCCTTACGGCCAACTCAGCCATTTGCTTCTCCTCTTCTAACATTTTGTGAAAGCGTTTATCGTTGAGCTTTTGCTCGATATGGTCAGCGAAGTTCTGCATCAGGATTTACCAATTTACAAGCGTTTACAAGCGTTTATCGACTCGATTCAAGAACATAATTACGTCTATAAGGGTGTAGTGGATTTCAATACATCAAATATGGTGTAATTGCAAGCACAAATCTATCGTAACTACGTTAAGGCTCAGGCAACCGAACCATGAGAATGAACGTACCTTGAGGTTTTCCGGTCTAGAGGGTATCATATCTGCAAAAACGGCGTTTGAATGGCCCAGTTTCTGTGGCTTGTCTTGTATGGAACCCGTCCTGTTTTAAACTTTTGCTTTCATCCAACTCATCCCTCTCATCTGACGACACAGACGCCCGTCGAAGTGGCGCCACACAGACCTCCTGGCCCGACATAGCCTGGCTCGTCGGGTTGAGCGGCGTGCTGTTCCTCATCCTGCTGTCCTCCTCGAGTTACGTCGCGTCCCTTCCATTCATCCGCACGGAATGGGGGCTGAACAACACCCAGTCGGGCGTGATCTTTTCCTCTTACCTGGCGGGTTACGCCGTTTCGTCCCTGCTGCTCGTACCCTTCACCGACCGTTTCAATCCCCTGGGTATCCTGATCATCGGTGTCGTGCTGACGGCGTGCAGCGGATTCCTGTTTCCCCTGCTGGCGGAGGGATTGTGGACCGCCTCCCTGTTGCGATTCATTTATGGGGTCGGCCATGTGTGTGTTTACATCACGGGCATTCGCCTGGTGTCACACCGGTTTGCCGGAGGGAGCAGGGCTACGGCCGTAAGTGTCTTCGTGGGATCGGGTTACGCCGGCACGACGGTTTCATACTTGTTCATGGGCATTCTTCTGGGAAGGGTAGCCGGATGGGAGCCGGCTTTTCTGGTGACCACGTTGCCCGGTCTGGCAAGTATTGCCATCGCTGCGTTTCTTGCTTCAGGTCAACTGTCGCGGACGCCACGCGTGGGGGACGACCGAGGAGACGGAGACAGCCACGGGAATCGCGATGACCGCCGAAATTTCGATGACGGCCGCAACGGTAATGACCACGGAAACGGCAATGTCCAAGGGATCGATGCTGAACGCAGGAACGATTGTGGCACTGTGAATGGCGGCTGGCTTAGCCTGGCGCCGCTGCGTGACCGGCGGCTGGTACTGGTCATCATGGCCTACGCGCTGCACACCGCCGAACTCTTCCTGGCACGCCTGTGGCTGCCGCTGCTACTTGGCGCCGCGCTCATGCTGGGAGGACTTGATCCGGGCAACGCGGCATCGCGTGCCGCCACCCTGGCCGGCCTGATGTTTATGACGGGTATTTGCAGCGTGCTGATCGGCGGTTGGGCGTCGGACCGATTCGGAAGAACCAGGACCGCGACGCTTATTTTCGCAGTCAGCGGGATCTGTTCGTTCATGGCCGGCTGGCTGGTTGGATTGCCGTTCACGTACCTGGTCGTGCTGGGATTCTTATACGGATTCTTTACGGCCGCCGATTCCGCCATTTACTCGACCGCCGTCACGGAACTCGCCCCAAGAAACCTGGTAGGTTCGGCGCAGGCCTTACAGTCCTTCATTGGATTCGTGGCGGGAACCGGCGCCCCCGTTCTGGCGGGATTCATTCTCGACCATGCCGCCGTGCAGTCGGCCTGGATACTGGTGTTCAGTTTCAACGGTGTGCTGGCCCTGGCGGGCATAGCGTGCCTGTTACGGCTTCGGCGTGTACAGGCCTCGAGAGTCGCCGGGTAGACCGCCAGTTTGATCGCCAAATTGATCGCCGCACAGATCGCCAGTTTGATCGCCGGGTACATCGCCCGCTGGAAGGCCGGATTTCCGCACATAAACTACAAGGCGAACGAGCGAGGAAAATCGGGACTTCCAAACTCCGTTACCGCACTGTACATTACATGCTGACGCGCTTAACATACGGGACAGGCGCAAAGAAAAGATGCATCCTGGCATCTCGGATTATCGACCAGCGATTCAAGCAAATTCCAACGTTTCACCGCGAATAAGATGATACCACGACCAGACGTGCATCGCAGGTATTGCCGCCAACTCCACGCCCAGATCACGCTGCTCCTTTCCCTGGTCATGCTGGTTTCCTGCGGCGGGGAAGGTCCGACCACATCCGAACCCACGGATCCACCCCGGGTCTCCGGTATACGCGTAGTTTCAGGCGACGGGCAGCGCGCGCTCGCCGGTTCGAGTCTCCGGGAACCCGTCGTGGTCCAGGTGCTCGACGAGGAAGAACAGCCTCTGCCCGGCGTGCTCGTCCTGTTCACGCCCAGCCACGGTGTTACGGTCCCAACAACTGCCGGGACCGGTCCGGAAGGCAGGGCCGCAACGAACTGGACGCTCGGATCGGTTTCAGGACTGCAAACGCTGGCCGTAACCACTTCCGGCGCATCCGTCAACATCCGCAGCCACGCGGTCTCCGTGGAAGATTCGCTCGACGTCCTCTTCGCGCCGCCCGACGAGGCCGAACTTTCGGCGGTACGCGCCGACTGGGCGTCGCGGGACTTCTCGGCGGCCGGCGGCATGGTCGAGCTCGAAGAAGCCTTCAGCATGGGCGGAAGTCCGACCACGTTGAGTATTGTCTCACACCAGGTCGAGGGCATGCGTCATTACGGCGCCATCATCGTGCCTGATCGCGACGACGCGGAGCGTCTTCCCATCATGGTATTCGCCCATGGCGGCGACGACGGGGTGTCGGTGGAAAGCACGCTATTCATATTGACCGTCGCCCTCGGAGAAATGAGAGACGACTTCGTCTACGTGATCCCGTCGTTCCGGGATGAACCGCTCGAATACGGGGACCGGGCCTGGAGATCGGAGGGTCCGGCCAGTCCGTGGGACCGCGACGTGGACGACTCCCTTGCGCTGGTCAACCTCGCCATGGAGACCATACCGGTAACCATCTCCGACCGGTACTTCGTGGTAGGCGCCAGTAGAGGCGGCGGCGTGGCGATGTTGATGGGGATACGGGACGCGCGTATAGCGGGAGTCATCACGTTCTTTGGGCCGACGGATTTCCAGAATGAATGGGCGCGCGACATCGCCAGTCTCCTGGTGAGGGGCGTGACCGTCGACCTGCCCGGCGTCGAATACCTGCGCGCCACCTACATCGTCCCCTGGTGGGCCGGGGACGTTTCGCTCCAGGATGCCCGGCTGGCGCTCGTCCGCCGGTCCCCCGTCCTGTTTGTCGAGGATATGCCCCCGTTGCAGGTTCACCACGGCGACATGGACGGGGTGGTTTCCGTCAGCCAGGCGGAATCCATGATCCGGGCCATGGAGGAGATCGGTCGCGGAGCGCCGGAATTTGAAGCCTATATCTACCCGGGTGGAACCCACGATATCACCTCCATACCGGAGGCCATTCCCCGTGGGTTGGCATTCCTGCGCAATCTCCTCGGTCCCGCTGGCGAATAGACCGGGCAGAGCGCAGCGCGGCTCCTCACCACGCATTCAAGACGGCCTCGATGGCGCCACCCCGGCGGCGCTTAAGACAGGCATGAGGTGAACATGGGACTCCACGTCGGAATCGTAGGCGCGGGTGCCTTCGCGCAGTCTTTCATCCCCCTGTTCAAAGCGCATCCGCTCGTGGAGCGGGTCGTGCTGTGCGACCTGGACGCCGAAAAACTGGCATACTCGACCGCCCGTTTCGAGATCGGGGATACCAGTCCCTCCCTCGAAGACCTCTGCGGAACCGGCGTAGACGCCGTTTGCCTCTTCACCCAGAACTGGCTTCACGGTCCCCAGGCCGTCCAGGCCCTGGAAGCCGGAAAAGACGTGTACTCGGCCGTGCCGCCCGGGATCAGCGTGGATGAAATCGAAAGACTGGTGGCCGCAGCCACGGCCTCGGACGCCGTCTACATGCTCGGGGAGACCAGCTATTATTATCCGGGCGTGCTGTATTGCAGGGAGCAGTACGCGCGGGGCGCCTTCGGCCGTATCGTCTACGGCCAGGCGGAATACTACCACGATTGGGACCACGGCCTCTACGACGTGGCCCGCTGGCGCGGCGGCGAAAACTGGCGGGAGACGGCCGGGATCCCGCCCATGTACTACCCGACGCATTCAACCAGCCAGATCATTTCCGTGACCGGCGCGCGCATGACCCAGGTATCCTGCCAGGGATTTCGGGATGTACACGAGGACGGGATCTACAGGGTCAATGACTGGAGCAATCCCTTCAGCAACCAGAGCGCCCTATACAGCATGTCCGACGGGAGCGTCTGCCGCATCAACGAGTTCCGCCGCGTGGGCCACCCGGGCTGCGTGCGCATGGGCCTCCAGGGCACCGAAGGCGGATTCGAGCAGTCCGCCGGCGGCGCGGCCTGGATGCGAAAGGACGGTACGCGGGTCGAGAACCTGGATAACCTGCTCGCCTGCACTGGCCAGCCTGTGTCGGAAAGGGATCCGATAGGTAGCGATCCGATGGAAAGGGATCCGACGGGAAGCGATCTGATGAGCAAGGTGACCGCATCCGACGGCACCCATCTGGGCGTCTCCGCGGTGCACCCGGTCGAACGGCTGCCGGCCGCCTTCGCCGGTCTTCCGAACGGCCATGCAGGCAGTCACCAGTTCCTGGTCGACGATTTCGTGCGGGCCTGCGTCAACCGGACGCTGCCCCCCAACAACGCGTGGGATGCCGCCCGGTATATGCTTCCCGGTCTCGTGGCCCACGAATCCGCGCTGCGAAGCGGAGCGCTGCTGCCCGTCCCGGATCTCGGTGATCCGCCGGACCGGGATTGAACCTCTGCTCTTCGGTTTCGTTATTTCGGTTCAGATTGGCCTGAAGTCACCGGGCGGCCGAGTTCTCGCGCACAGCGGACCTGAAGTCGTGAGTTCGACCGCGCACCGCGGACCTGAAGTTTCGAGATCTCAACCAAGCATTCGCACACCGAAAATCAACGCAAGTCAGCACGGAGATCATTATGGGAGTCCAGACCGAGCAGCAGACTGGCAGGTTCCTTAAGCCATACAACGATGCTGTACACTTCAGTGCCCTGTACGAAAACACGACCGGAACTTACGCATTTCGGGCGACGAACCAGGAGGAACTGGCCGCCTGGCAGGCTGCCTTTCGTCCAAAACTGCGCGAGGCCCTCGGCCTCGACAACATGGCGTCGGACCTGGCGGGTTATGTCCCCAAAGCAGAGCGGCTGGAAACCACCGATCTCGGCAGTCACGTCCGGGAGCGCTGGTATCTCTGGGTGGAACCGACGGTACCCCTGCCGTTTTATCTCCTGCTGCCAAAGGGAATGACGCCGGGCGCCGGGCAGGCGGACGGGCATCCGGCAGGGAATGACAAAGAGCGTATGAAGCCGGGCGCCGGTCGTACAGACGGGAATTCAATATGGAATGACCGCGGCAGGAAACTGCCCCTGATTATGGTGCCCCATGGCCACAACCACCCGCACATTTACGTCGGCATTTCCCGGGATGAGAAGGAAGAGGCCCACATGCTGGAGGGTGAACGGGACATCGCCCGCCAGGCGGCCGCTGAGGAAGGGTATATCGCCATCGCGCCCACCACGCGGGCCTTTGGGGAAACCCGCACCGCAAAAGACATCCGGGCCGACAAAATGCACTCCTGCCGCGACCAGTTGGTACATGGCCTGCTGGTCGGGAGAACGCCCATCGGCGAGCGCGTATGGGACGCGTCCCGCCTGATCGACTGGGCGCTTACAAATCTGCCGGTTGATGAACGGCGCATCGCCATTACGGGCAACTCGGGCGGAGGTACCATATCGCTCTACGCCGCGGCCTGCGATACCCGGATCGCCCTGTCCATGCCGGGGTGTTACTTCTGCACGTTCGCGGGCAGCATAGGGTCGATCCACCACTGCGAATGCAACTACGTGCCCGGCATGTTGCGTATGGGCGAGATGTATGACTTGGCCGGATTGATCGCTCCCCGTCCCTTCTGCGCCATCGCCGGACGGGACGATCCCATCTTTCCGATAGAACACGTCCGGTTCGCCTACGACCGGCTCAAGGCCATCTACGCGGTCGCCGGAGCCGAGGACCGATGCGCGTTATCCATCGGCGAAGGGGGCCACCGGTTTTACAAGACGCCGGCCTGGAGTTTCGTAAGGCGCCATTTCGGTGCGTCGGATTAGTCCAGGGCGACGTGCGTACCGCACCGGTTATGGAAAACACTTGAACATATCCGCTCATGACGTTTAGTTTTCCCCAGAAGCTACGACAGTAGATCGCCGTAACTCTGACAAGGAGCGCATCATGGAAAGCGCGACGGTTCAAATCGATCCGCGCGAAGAAATCGGTTTCATGCATATCGACGAGACCGACTTCGGGGCATTTTCCACGGCCCAGCGCATCCGCCACCTGGAGGTCGAAGGCTACGTGCACCTGCCGGATATGCTCGATGACGATCACATCGCGCGGTTGAAAGCTGATCTGGCCGACGTGCCCATGGAGTGCAAGGATTACAGCGACTGCCAGACCTATTGCCTCGAGGCCCAGTGGCTCAGCCCGGCCATGGCCGAATTGATCGGCCATCCACCCATGATAAAGTTTCTGGAAGCGCTCATGGGACCCGATATCGTATTTACCCGGGGCCTGTTCACACGGACGCTCTCGGGTTCGCCGCCCATTTCCATGCATACGGACGGACAGCCTTACGGTTCCTCCATCTTCAGCTACGAAGGCAGCTCGCCGCGGCTGGTGCGCGTGCTCTACTACCTGGATGACCTGCCGCCTGAAAGGGCGCCGTTCCGGGTGGTTCCACGCTCGCATCTCTCCTTTCACGCTCATGGCAACCCCTACGTACGCTACAAGTCCCATCCCCAGGAGGTGACCCTGTGCGCGAAGGCGGGGTCTGCCCTGGTCATCCCGAAGGATGTCTTTCACGGTACCCACCCCAACCGCGATACCGTACCCCGGGAACTGATTCAGTTCGGTTACCGACCGGCCTGGTCGGGCCCCGTTCAACCTATGGAAGAATGGGATCCTGGAGACGTGGACGCCGCACCGGCCCAGGCCAGGCCTTTCCTTAAGAGTCCGAACACGACCGGCCTGGACTGGCAGCAACCGCACAAGCCCAAGGGGATGAAGAGCGAGGCGCCGGGGATCAATCCGGACAGATGGGGAGACTGAGCGGGATCAACCTGGTTTTTTTAAGATAATGTCGGGGAAGATCCAGGAGAGTACACCTGTGACAGGAACAGCCGGATGAAGGGAACATTCTTGCGTAGCAGCCAACGTATCGCGGTACTGACCGTGATGTTGACCGCCTCGATTAGTACGGCCTCCGCGCAGACCGAATTTCACCTGGCGGCAGGGAAACTCAGGAACCCCTTCGCGCAAAAGAGCGTGGAGTCCCTGGTGCTCACCATACAGCAGGCTTCTCAATGGAAGCTCGGAGACAGTTTCTTCTTCCTCGACTACATCAACGACAGAGAGTGGGACGGATTCAACGACCGTGATTTCTACGCCGAATGGTATCCGACCCTGAGTATCGGTAAGGTAAACCAGACGGAAGCCCGCCTGGGTCTGATTTCCGATGTCGCGTTTATCGCTGGTATCAACATGGGTGCCGACTCCAAGGTGTTGAAGTTCCTTCCGGGATTAAGGGTGTCGTGGAATATTCCGGGTTTCCTGTTCCTGAATACTGATCTTACCGCCTATATCGACCGGAATTTCGGCGTAAACAAGGGTGGCGCGCCGAAGGAAGGGCACAGCTTCATGTTCGACGTGAACTGGGCCGCACCATTCAAATTAGGAACACAATCCTTCGCGATCATGGGTCACATGGAGTACATCGGCAGCAGGTCAAACGAACTGGGAGGTCGCTACGATGGCTCTATCCTCGCGCAGCCGCAGGTTGTCTGGGATATCGGCCAGGCTACGGTCAACGAACCCAATCAGATTCTGCTCGGATTCGAGTACCAGTACTGGCGTAACAAACTCGGTACGGACGAGGACGAAAACACCATCCAGTTGCTGATAGTCTGGCGCCTCTAGGATGGTCTCTCATGCTGGATTCATGGTCAATCACCGTATAGCGAAGCGGGTGCGTCTGGCGACCCTTCGGCCGCCGGGACTCCCGCCAAACCCTGGGATAATCGGATGAAAGCCGCTGTAATGGATGCCTTCTGTTCGCCCCTCGAAGTGCGGGAAGTCCCCGATCCCGTACCGACGGATGACGGCGTCGTGATCGAGGTGCGGGCCAACGGGATCTGCCGAAGCGACTGGCACGGATGGATGGGGCACGATCCGTCAATCCGATTGCCCCACGTTCCTGGCCATGAAATTGCAGGCGTGGTTGCCGAAAAGGGCAGCCTGGTGCGTAACTGGCGGGTCGGAGACCGGGTGACCGTGCCTTTCTGCGGAGGATGCGGCGTCTGCGCGCAATGCCTTGCCGGCAATCACCATATCTGCGACCATGAATACCAACCGGGATTCTCTGGATGGGGCGCGTTCGCCCAATACGTGGCCATGCCGTACGCGGACGTGAATCTCGTGCGCCTGCCGGATGAGGTGGACTACGTCGAGGCGGCCAGCCTGGGTTGCCGGTTCATGACGGCTTATCGAGGCGTGGTGGACCAGGGTCGGGTGACCGGCGGTGATTACGTTGCAATCCACGGTTGCGGTGGTGTGGGTCTGTCGGCGACCATGATCGCGGCAGCCCATGGCGCCGAGGTGATCGCAGTGGATATAGATGACGACCGGCTGCAGCTGGCCAGGGACTTTGGTGCCGGCATGACGGTGAACGCCCGGTCGAGTCCGGACGTGGTCGATGAAATCCTGGAAAGGACTGGCGGTGGCGCCCACGTCTCGATCGATGCCCTGGGAAGCCAGGTCACCAGCCGGAACTCTATCCGAAGCCTTCGCAAGCGCGGACGCCATGTGCAGATCGGCCTGACCCTGGCGGACGAGGCCGACGTCTTGATCCCCATGAACACTGTAATCGCAAAAGAACTCGAAATCGTGGGCAGCCACGGCATGCCGGGCCACCGGTACGCCGACCTGCTGCACATGATCACGTCCGGTGTGCTTCAGCCCGGACGCCTGGTCGGAAAGACGGTCACCCTCGAGGAGGCCGGTGCGGAACTGGAGGCCATGGGCCGTTTCAGCCAGACGGGCGTGACGGTCATCGACCGGTTCTGAAAACTCCTGACCGGTTACAAGACGGCTATCGCCCGGCACTGACGGTCATGGGCCGGTTCTGACGATTCTTGGCTGGATCTAAGGCGGCTATCGGTCGGCCCTGATTGACATGGACCGGATTTGACGGTCCACACTGTGTATGGGGATTCCCTCACCTGAAGGCGATCATATACTTCGACCTGCCGGTGCGTGAAACGTATCATTTGTTGAAAAGGTCAAAACGGATATGGCCGACAACGACATCGCCTCACTCGAACGGCAGATATTCGAACTCACCGCGCAGTTGAACGAGTTGCGGCGGAACAGCGTTCCCCTGCCGGTACCCGGCTATCGGTTCGCAACCCTGACGGGTGAAGTCACCCTGCTCGAACTCTTCGCCGGCCGCGACCGCCTGCTGGCCATCCACAACATGGGACAGGGCTGCCGTTACTGCACGCTCTGGGCGGACGGATTCAATGGCATGCTGTCCCACCTTGAGGACGCCATGTCCGTCGTGCTCCTGTCCGGCGATCCCCCTGCCCTGCAGCGTGATTTCGCCAATTCCAGGAACTGGCGCTTTCGCCTCGCTTCCCACGTCGGCGGCGATTACATCAAAGAGCAGACGGTGATGGAAGGCTTGGACAACATGCCCGGCGCCGTGCTCTACGAACGACAGGGCGACCAGGTGCTTCGGAAGAACAGTTGCGTATTCGGCCCCGGTGACCTGTACTGCTCGCTCTGGAGCCTGCTGGGTCTGGCGGGTCTGGGCGAAGCGGAATGGACCCCGCAGTACCGGTACTGGCGCCGGCCCGAGAAGATGGACGATGGCGGCGCCAACCTGCTCGAATAGCGGTTTGCCCCAATCGCTGGAATGCACGATGCTCGACAGTCCTGCAATCAGGTTGTTCCGAAAAAACTGGTTTCTACGCAATGAGCAGTCACCGGACATCACGCAGGCGGAAGGGCGCTTCATCGACGCGGCTATGGGTGAGTCTCCGGGCAGGTGGGACGGCCGGCCTGACCCGTCGATGATGGCGGAAATCATTGCCGGACACCCGGCCGTACTCGATCGTATCGGCTCCCATCTTATTACCGTCGTTATCGGCATGCGCGGTTGTGGTAGCGCGGTTTCCTTGCTCATCGATCACGGGGTTTCTCTCAACATCGTCCCAGACGAGTATAACGTACTGCACGAAGCGGCCTGGGCAGGTGCCGCGGATACCCTCGAAGCGGTTTTCACTTCGGGTGCCGCGGACGCCACCTCGGTTTCTGTTGAAAAGCCCCACACGGGTTGGCCGGCAAACCTTTCCCTCATGTACTGGGCAGCCTGGGGCGGATTTTCGGAAGTCGCCAGGCTACTGATCGCTAACGGCGTCGGGAAACATCACGAACTGCCCATTAAGGGCAACGGAGAGCGGGGCGAAACGTCCCTGCACGAGGCCGCGGCGCCGGGGCCCTGGGGCGACGACGATTCACCCAGGAACCTGGGTAAACGCGAAGTCGCCCGCATGCTGATCGAGGACGGCGCGGTCTACGACGCATGCGCGGCGGCGGCATTGAACGACACCGACCGTCTCGAGGCGCTCATGACCTCCGATCTCAACGCCGCCCGGTTGATCGGCGCTTACGGGATGACCCTCCTGCACTGGGCGTCGAGGGCGGATTCGCTGGAATGCGTGAAGCTGCTGCTGGACCGCGGAGCGGATGTCGATGCGCTGAACGACGCTCATCGAACCCCCCTGCAACTTGCGGCCGAACGCGGTAAGGCCGGTGCTATACGGCTTCTTGCCGGGGCTGGCGCCGACCTGGACACACAGGATCGCAAAGGCCGCACTCCGCTCCATCGCGCGACGTACGAGGGACACGCCGAGGCCGCGGAAACGCTGCTCGCCGCGGGCGCGGACAGCAACATGCTGAACAAGAACGGTAAAACCGCCTTCGAAATCGCCCGTAAAGGGGCTTCCTACTTCAAGAAACGAACCTGATTTCCGTCAGCCTGAAGGTGCAGAAATGAACGTCCTGCTCAGGATGAATCTGATCGAACCCCTCGTCGACGAAATCCGCCAGGTTGACGAGAAAGTACGGGTGGTACGTGCCGAATCGGAAGAGGAAGCCCTGGCCGTCATGCCTGAGATCGAAGTGGTCTGCGGCGAGATCACCCGGGCACTGTTCGCGCGTCGGAATAAGCTCGCCTGGATCCAGAGTTGGGGCGCCGGGGTGGACGGACTGCTCTATCCCGAACTGGTGGAAAGCGACGTGGTGCTGTGCAGTGCCAAAGGCATAGTGGGCGTGCATCTGGCCGACCACGGTATGGCGCTGCTGCTCGCGTTGACTCGTGGGATTCATACCGCGCTCCGTAATCCGGGCTGGGATCATATCCGGTGGCCCATCCGGGACGCCTCGTGGGAGCTGGTCGACCGGACCATGGGCATCGTGGGACTGGGCGGTACCGGCCGTGAGATCGCAAAGCGTGCGGCGGCCTTCGGCATGCGCGTCGTCGCCGTGGATCCGGAGGACGTGGAAGTGCCGCCCGAAGTGGAGGTCTGCTGGGGCATGGACCGGTTCCACGCACTTTTGGAAGCGTCCGACGTCGTGGCCGTCTGCGCGCCGCTTACGGCGGAAACGGAGGGGCTTTTCGACCGCACGGCCTTCGACCGGATGCCGAACCACGCGTTGCTGATCAATGTCACGAGGGGAAGGATCGTCGACGAGGGGGCCCTGCTGGAAGCGCTCGATGCGAACCTGATAGGCGGCGCGGGTCTGGACGTGGTGCCACAGGAGCCGTTACCTGAAGACCACCCGCTGTGGAAAATGGACAACGTAGTGATCACGCCTCATACCGCTGGAGGTTCTCCCAACCGGGACGGACGGTGCGTAGCCTTGTTCTGCGAGAACCTGCGGCGTTACCTGGATGGACTGCCACTGATGAGCGTAATCGACAAGCACAAAGGGTACTGATTCCTCTTAGTGCCGGTGCTCCACCCCGTGATAGTGCGCGGTATGGTAATGATGGGCGAGCAGATCCGCGCCGAAGTCGTTGGTCGGGTTGCGCCAGACCGTGTGCACGTGGTTGGCGTCGTTTTGCACGTTGTCGTATTCCACCAGGAATCGTCCGCCCTGCAGGCGGTAGTAGTGTGGTTGCCGGGATTCCAGGCCGCCCGCCCAGGCCAGGTGCACGTCGCCCACGCCGTTCTTACGCAACAAATCGGATTCGATCTCGGCGACGGCGTCGGGCATGCGGTGAATGTACTCGCCTATGAGGGCCTCCAGCATCTCCCGCTGGCCTGCGTTCATGCCTGCCCCGGAAAGGCCGCGAGGGGTTTCCGTGTACCGCACCGTGTCATAGGGAACGTCCGTACGGGCCAGCCGGTCCGGTTTCTCCCTGTTCTCCTCGATAAATCGCTGGTTCACCGTGACGATATCCCCCGGTGGGACCTGTGCTATCAACGCACTGTGCCGTTGTTCCTCGTCCAGGGCGCGCACCAGGTCCCGCGCAAGGTCTTCCACGTTGCCCAGGGGCCGCAGGTATCCGACGCCGTTCAACTCGGCCGAGGCCGGATTCGCACCGAAGAAGAAGGGCGTGGGCGCGACGATCCTTCCCCCGGCGATCGTATAGTTGATGGAAACGTGGTGTCCCTCGAATTTCCACCCCCAGGGATCCCGGTCTGAAGGCGTGCCGAATATGGACACGTAGTAGTCTGAAGGATCCCGCCAGTTGCCCGATGACCAGTTCTCCCGGGCGTCCAGCGTCGCTTCCAGTCCCATGATGGTCGTCGTGGTGGCGTAGCCCGTTCCGCTCAGCCCCGTGGCAACGAGCTGCAGGGCCAAGCGCCGCTGTCCCCGGTCCATCTCCCCGAGCGGCAGGCCTTTTCTCGCCAGGGGCACGTAATCCCAGAAGGTGCGTGCGTCATCGTCCTGGAATGAGAAAATTGCCTTCGCTTTCTGATCCGTAGCCAGGGACGCCGTCAAGTTGACGGCGGCTTCACCCATCCGCTGGACCAGGCCCCGGATGTGCGCACTGGTCAGTAACCCGTTCTGGTCATCGCTCATTTTTGTCTCCGATTGGTATGTAGACGCTTACAGACACAAATGCAGAAACAGGTACGAGTCCGGGTTCAGATCCGATCTGCGTCACTTCAGATCCGGAAACCGGAGGAACCGCTTGGCCGTACCGCCCATGATCGCCTTTAGTTCATGAGGGGTGATGTCGGGCACAGTCTCCTCGATCAGGCGTGCCAGCTTGTCGTATCCGGGTTCCTCGTAGATCCACGGGAAGTCCGTGGCCCACATGAGCCGGTCGGCCCCGAATGTGTTCAGGAGATTCCTGTTCCATCCCGCCAGGTCCGGGTAGGGGTACGGTTCTCTGCTGAAGGCGTAATGACCCGACAGGTGCATGGTCACGTTTTCGTAGGTGCTCAACCGGTGGGTTGTGTGGAAAGCCGGATTATAGGACACGATATCGATCTGAGGCCGCCCCCACTTGTCGTGCCGACCCTTGCCCTCTCCCGGACAGACGCCGAGGTGGTTGATTACGACGCGCACCTGGGGAAAGGCGTCGACCATGTAGGCGATCAGGTGGGCGTCCGCGGCGCGTACGTACAGCCAGAGGACGAGGTCCTTTTCTGCCGCGTATTGCCAAATGGGATAGGTCGTGAACGTGCGCACGTCCACGGCGTCGAAGGGATCCGTGGGGCCGCCGACCATGCCGAGACGGAAGCCCACGATTCCCGTTCCGTCCGTCAACCGGTCCATGTGGTCCCGCGGCGCGCCATAGGCTGTTTCGGGGATGAGACCTATACCAAGGAACCGGTCGGGATACGTTCTGAGGCAATGAAGCAGGTAGGCGTGCTCGGCCACGCTCGCACCGCCGATCTGAACCAGCATGGCCTGGTCGATGTCGCTGGCCGCCATGTAGGTCATCAGCTTCTCGACCGTCTCCTCCCGGTCCGGCGGCGTGATGCCGCCGGCCTCCCTCGGAAACTCGCCGCTGACTTTCGCGAACACGTGACCGTGGGCATCGATACGGGGCATGGGGCTCCCTGTCTAGGACATCCCGAAGAGCCGGCGCCGGTCCGGCGTGTTCAGCGATGGGGCGATGTGGGCATACCTTCCGGGGTCTATCTTGCCCGGTGTGCGCTTTTCGTAGGTGAGGATGATCGATTTACGCGGGATCCCGGTGTGGTTTTCCATGGCCACGTGCCATCCGTAGGTATTGAACATGATGGCCGTGCCCGCTCTGCCCGGGAACCGCTTGTGGCCCGGCATGGCCTCGAGGTTCTTCACGCGTGGATAGGGCCCGGCGCCCGGCCGGTGACTGCCCGGGACGTAGGCGAATTCCCCGCCGCCGCGCTCGACGTCGTTCACGTAGACCTGCACCTTGATATGGAGGGGATGATCGGGGGGAACGTCGGGATGCCATCCCGTGTAGCCCATGGGCCACAGCGGCGCCGTGCGGACCTGCTCGCCTATGTGGATCGCGTCGTCCCCGGTAAAGGCCTTGATGTACTCGAAGTAACGCGGCTGGTCCAGGATGTCGATGAAAATGTCGTCCTTTACCAGCACGTTGGGAATGTCATAGTATGTCGCCGCAAGCTCACCCCGTGCGACCCCGGCCAGCCAATCCGCTTTACAGGCGGCGGCCCAGTGGTCGAAGGCCTTCTGAAGGCGGTCCAGCATCTCGCCCCGGATCGCGCCCTCGAAGACGAGATACCCCTGCTCTTCCCACTGTTTCCATTCCGCCGTTGTGGGACCGGAAACCACGGTCATTCGGGTCTTCTTTCTTTAAACGTAAGACTTGTCGCCACTATAGTCCGGAATCAACAGCAACCGTTCGACGCTGTCAAGCATGACGGCGCCGCGCGGTCCATTTCCTCCTTGCCCCGACCTTCCGCTCCGGCCTATCTTCCGCACTGTGGAAACGACCGTTGACGAAAGGAGCGGCGATTGAAGATCGAGGCCGTGGAATCCCTTGCGATCCCCGAGTTGAAAGTCATACGATTCGGACGTTTTGCGGACAACAGGGGGTATTTCACCGAATCCTACCGGCAGGGCGATCTTAACCGTCACCCCGAAACGGCGTTTCTCCGCGACGTCCGGTTTCTTCAGATCAACGAGAGCTATTCCCGGGCCGGCGTGGTACGCGGCCTCCATTTCCAGTGGAACCCTCACATGGGCAAGCTGGTCCGGGCCGTGCGGGGACGCATCGTTGACCTGGCGCTGGATATCCGGATGGAGTCGCCCACGCTGGGGAAGATCGTCGGCCGAGACATATCGGAACCCCCCGGCGCCGACTACAGCGAGTGGATCTGGGTACCCCCGGGTTTCGCCCACGGGTTCTTCTGCACGACCGACTGCATCCTGGAGTACCTGTGCAGCGGGGAATACAGCCCCGGCAACGAGGCGGGCATCTCGCCGCTGGCCCCGGACCTGGACTGGTCCCTGTGCGACCGCGCGGTAAAGCAAGCGTTCGACGAGGTGATCGAAGGCGGCGCGGTCATGTCCGAGAAAGACAGGGACGCACATTCATTGACAGACTGGCTCGCGGATGAACGGGCGGCAAATTTCCAGTATTGACAGGCTGGCCTGCGTTTGAACAGACCGCGCACAATCAGGTTTAATTAACGAGTAAAGCACGTAAAAATGGATCAAGGGAGGAGATTAATGACAACCGGTCAACCGTCACTCTGGTCGGATATCCGCGGACTCTTATTCTTTGGATGGATCGTCGCGGCGACGCGCCTGCTGCTGGATTTCGTCGCACCTGAACAGTCGATGTACATCGGCGTCTACATTTTCATGCCCCTCGCGTACCTGTACATCGGCCTGAAAGGCAGATGGGACCATCTGCCCTGGCGGCGGGTGGCGCTGTCACTGGTCGTCGTGGTTTTCTTCGTCTGGTTCATTCCAAACCTGATATCGTACAGTACCGCGTATTTCGTCGGTCTGGATCACGGTCGATTTTCAGCGGCAAACTCCGGGCGGAATCTCGATTTCCAGGGTCCCGTCATGACGATATTGAACGGCGGCATGGTCGCGGGAGGCACGTTCCTCGCGGGTTCGGTTTGGAGCGTTGCGCTGGGCACGCTGTTCATCTGGCTTCCGGGCGCCATGCGCCGGCGGCAGGCTCAAGCGTCGGCAAGTCCTTAAAACCCGATTCCCTTCAGATACTCCAGCGTCCGTTTCGCAATCGGCAGGGGTTTGTCGAAGGTTGCCGGATACATGTCCTGCTCCACGATGGCGTATCCGTCGTAGTCGATACGATTCAGCAATTCCAGCAGCGCCGGAAAGTCGACCAGGCCCGCCGAGGGTTCGCAGAACATGTCCATGGCCACCGCCTCGGCGAAGGGAATGTTCCCGGCTTCCACTTGCCGCTGCTTTTCCGGGTCCACGCTCTTGAGATGGAGGTAGGGGATCCGGTCGCGGTGTCTTTCCAGGAAGGCTACCGGATCTCCGCCGCGGTAGGCGTGGTGACCGACGTCGAAACACAGTGAGACCTTTTCCGGGTCGGTATCCTCCAGAAAACGTTCGATCTGTTCTTCGTATTCGACGTGGGTCTCGGCGTGGGGGTGGAAAACGAGTTGCAGCCCGAATGCGTTTCGGGCGAGATCGGCGACGCGGTGGGCCGTATCGACGAGGCGCTGCCAATTCTCGTCGTCCAGCGTCCTTGGCTCGATCAATTCGCCGGTAAATAGGTCGGAATAAGTCCCGTCGATCAGGACGAGGAAACCCGCGCCGGTGGCGGCCAGCAGTTCTCCCGCGCCCACCACCTGCTGCTCCAGTTCGGGCCAGCGGTCCGAGGCCTCGAGGTTCCCCATGGCGAAGGCGCTGGTCACCTTCAGATTCCGCGCGGCCAGCTCCTCTTGCAGCCTGCCTGACTCCGTGGGCAGGTATCCGTAGGGCCCAAGCTCGATCCATTCATAGCCGGCTTCGGCCACCTCGTCCATGAACCGCTGCCACGGGGTCTGTCTCGAATCGTCGGGAAACCAGACGCCCCACGAATCCGGCGCGCTGCCGATGCGGATGTTCATGAAATCCTCCCGCAACAGTGGATCCGCCGACTCCAGTGGTGTTCGCGGCGATCATGGACGTTAGCTGTATCCACGATACCCTCCTCTAGTAATGAAACCGCTGGCTCGTGCGCCGTTCGGCTTCGTAGCCTTCGCGCAGCTTCCGCGTCATGGGATCGTTGGTCGCCTCGGCCGAGGCGATGTCCCACCAAACGTCCGAAGGCGGCAGATAACGGTGTTTCTCGGTCTCGCATACGATCACGCAGGCCCGCGTTTCCGTGCGGGCTTCCTGGAGCGCCCCCCGTAACTCGTCCGGTGACTTCACGTGCCATGCCCGTGCGCCGAAACTTTCCGCGTTGGCCGCGAAATCGATCTTCAGGTATTCGCCTTCGAGGCGGTCCGAATCGGTGTCCCGCCTTCGGAACTCGTTGCCGAAGGACCGGCCCGCCCGACCCATCTGCAGCGCCCGGATGATCTGGTAACCGTGGTTCTCCGAGATGACGACGGTCACTTTCAGGCCCTCCTGCATGGCGGTCATGAGTTCGGTGGGATTCATCAGGTAGGTCCCGTCGCCGATATAGACGTATACCTCGTCGTGTTTCCCGGCCATGCGTGTGCCCAGCCCGGCGGGCAGTTCCCAACCCATGCATGAGTACCCAAACTCCAGGTAGCAGGCCGCGCCGTCCGTCACGTCCCAGAGCCGGTGCAGGTCGCCCGGCGGGCTGCCCGCCGCGGCGATGACGCAGTCGCCGTCCCGGGCTTCCGCGTTGAGCGTCCGGATGAGCTGGGCCTGGCTCATGGCCTCTCCGGGATGGTCGACGTATACTTCCTCGTCGAGCGTCCGGCTGTGGCTATCCAGGTGGCGTCCGACCTCTGCCCGATACGTCTCGTCGGGCCGGATGCCGGCCTCCCGGGCGGCCCCGGTCAGTGCGGTCAACGCTTCCCGCGCGTCGGCCGTGACCGGCAGGGCTCCCTGCTTGTAGGCGTCGTGTCCGGCCACGTTGATGCCGATGAATCGAACGTCGGGATGGTAAAAGGCCGACTGCGACCCCGTTGAAAAATCGGTCAGCCGCGTCCCGACCGCGATAATCAGGTCGGCCTCCGCGGCGATTCGGGCGCCCGCCGGCGTGCCGGTTACGCCGAACCCGCCGATGCCCCAGGGCGAGGATTCGCGCATGGCGCCCTTGCCGCCGAAGGTCTCTCCCACTGGGATACCGCACGTCTCGGCGAACTCCGCGAGGGCGTCCCAGGCTTCCGAATAGTGCACGCCGCCGCCCGCGATAATCATGGGCCGCTTCGCCGCCTTAAGCATCTCGATCGCCTCCGCGACGCGTTCAGACGTCGGCGGCCTGCGCTCGATGCGCCAGGTGCGCTTCTCAAAGAAATGGACCGGAAAATCGTAGGCGTGGGCCTGCACGTCCTGGGGCAGCGAGATCGTCACGGCGCCCGTCTCCGCCGGATCAGTGAGCACGCGCATGGCTTCCGGCAGGGCGGTAAGCAGTTGTTCGGGCCGGTTGATCCGGTCGAAGAACCGGCTGACTGGGCGGAAGCAGTCGTTGACGCTCACCTCGGCGGACACCGGGTGCTCGAGCTGCTGCAGGACGGGGCCCTGGTAACGGGTGGCGTAGTAATCGGAAGGCAGCAGGAGTACCGGCAGCCGGTTGATCGTCGCCGTGGCCGCGCCGGACAGCATGTTGGTCGATCCCGGTCCGATAGAAGCCGTGCAGGCAATCGTGGCCATACGGTGATTCACCTTGGCGTAACCCGATGCCGTGTGCACCATGGACTGCTCGTTGCAGGGCTGATGGTAGGTCAGGTCCTGCCCGTACTCGAAAAGCGCCTGGCCCAACCCCGCCACGTTGCCATGGCCGAAGATACCGAAGATGGCGGGGATGAAACGACGCTCTACGCCGTCACGCTCGCTGAATTGTACCGAAAGGTACTTGACCACCGCCTGTGCCGTGGTCAGGCGGACTTTATCCTGTTGAAATGCCATGGTCTACTCCTTCGATTATCCGGGTCCGCAGTGTATGCTGTGGATGATTCATGTCGATTACTTATATCGTTTCCCACCGGTCGGACGACCAGGAGCGTTCGATCGCCGCCAGTACGCCCGCGACGGCCAGCGCTTCGTTGAATCCCGGTTCGCCCTGCCTTCCCGCCGCGATGGACTGCAGGAAGTGGAAGGTCTCTATGGCCTTGAGGTCGTCGTATCCGAGTCCCACGGCAGGGCCGGGGTTGAAGTGGACATGTCCGGGATACGCCGGACCGCTTTGCAACGTAACAAAGCCGTCGTGAGGGCTATCGACGGAAAAGAACTGTAGTTCATTCATTCGTTCGAAATCCCAGCGAACCGCGCCTTTCGTGCCGTGGATCTCGAAGGCCATCTGGCACTTCGTCCCCTGGATCACGCGACAGACTTCGAAGGTGCCGCGGGCGCCGTTTGCGAACTCCACCAGCGCCCCCACGTAGTCTTCATTGGTCACCGGCTCTCGCTTTCCTCCGGCCCCAACGGAAAAATGGGTACCTTCGCCGGCCGGCGCGACGGGACGGTCTTCGATGATCAGCGCCTTCTGGCCGACCACGCGCCGGACGGGCCCGGCGAGCATATGGGCCATGTCGGTGACGTGGGACATGAGGTCGCCCAGGGCGCCGCTACCCGCGTCGGGACGCCGGAAACGCCAGGAAAGCACGCCGTCGGGATGACTCGCGTACCCCGCGAAGAAACGGCCGCGGTAATGGGTGATATCGCCCAGGGCGCCGTCGGCGACGAGACTGCGCGTGTGCTGTACGAGGGGCGCCCACCGGTAGTTGTAGCCGACCCAGGTCAGCACACCGGCATCGGAAGCCGCCCGGGCGATTTCAGCTGTTTCATCCGGGGACCGGCCAACGGGTTTCTCGCAGAATATATGCTTGCCGGCCGCCGCGGCGGCGCGGACCATGTCCAGGTGGAGGAGATTCGGTGCTGTGATGTTGACCGCGGATATGTCGGGGTCGTCCATAACCTCGCGCCAGTCCGTCGTGGTACGCTTGAATCCCAGCATGGCCTGGGCCTGTTCGCACCGGCTTGCCACGTCATCGGCGCAGATGACCAGATCAGGAAGGCGTTCGCTTTCGGGGAATCGATGGCGGACCTGGTGGTAGGCGTGGCCATGGACCATGCCCATCCAGCCCATGCCGATGATGCCGATACCGATTTGCGCCGCCATGTCTTCCGCTCCAATTCTTCGGACGTTGCGATCGCCGGGTACAGCCGGATCAACGGTGTCAGCCGCGTTATTTCCGAGGTAAGCAGCATGATCGCCGGGTTGAACCGGATCTACGGACTCAGCGGCATGATCGCTGGATTCGACTACAAGTTCGCCGGGTTCTGACCACCTGACCGCCGGGTTCTGGCCGCCTGGTTTCAGGGCTCAACCGAAGGTGTCGATCAGTTGATGAACCGCCAGGTACAGAAAGAGGATCAACGCGAGGGCAAGGAGCACATTCAGCACCCAGCCCGTCTTGAGATGCCCGACCCAGTCCCGTTTCGAGTTCATGTAGAGCAGCGTGCCGGCCAGGAACGGCATGAATAGCGCGCCGACCACGGTATAGACGATGACCACGGCGACTGGCCGGTCGAAGAGCAGCAGGGCCATGGTCGGGAAGGTCAGAAACAGCAGAAACCCGCGGTAATACGGCGAATCGGTGCGGACCATGGCGCTCCGGTCTTCGCTGGAAACCCGTTTGAACAGGGCCATGAAATCGGCGAACAGATAGGGGATGCCCTGCCAGACCCCCAACACTGAGGTAATGACCGCGGCCCAGAACCCCAGATAGAGGGACCACCTGCCGAAGGAGCCCAGCGCTTCTTCCAGCCGGTCGGCCATGCCGAACACGATGTCGATACCCACGGCTTCGGGGCGGATCTGCGCGCCCAGGATCATGACGGCCACGCCGAAAAACCCCGTAAGGAGATAGGCGCCGCCGAGATCGATGCGGATGCCCTTCACCCACTCGCTGCCGGTCCGTCCGGCTTCGCGGATCCAGTACCCGTAGCACATGACCGACAGGCTGCCGCCGACCCCGCCCAGGACGCTAAGCACGGCGACCACCGAACCCGACGGTGCACTCGGCAGGGCAATGCCCCGCACGATGTCGCCGAAGTCGGGGCGGAGCGCCCAGGCGCTGATCAGGAAGCTCACGAACATCAGGCCGATGAGCACCTTCATGACCTTCAGGAAGAACCCGAATCGTCCCACCCAGACCAGGACGCACGCGGCCAGGGCGTGGATGACGCCCCACTGCGCGACCGAGAGACTTGGAAAAACCGTGTGGCCGGCCAGGCCGGAAGCCGAAAGCAGCCCGCCGCCAACCAGGAAGGACCAGATGAGCAGGTACAGCAGGAAGAAATACTGGACGGGCCTGCCGAGGCGTTCCACCCACCCTTCCAGGAGCGTAGTGCCCGTAGCCAGTTGCCAGCGTCCGACCCCTTCGTTCAGGGCGAACTTGAGCACGGCGCCGTAGACGATGGCCCAGAGCAGCACGGTGCCGAATTTGGCTCCGGCGTTCGTAGCCGAGATCATGTCGCCCGCGCCGACTCCGGTAGCCGCGACGGCGATCCCCGGTCCCATCAGGGCGATCATTTGGAAGAAGTTCAGTTTCAAGGTGCTTACCGCATCGATTCAGGTGGGGCGTCTCTCGAAATCAGATCTCGTCCCGCATCATTTCGTCCAGATACCGCTTCCCGGACAGGATCGCGTTGAAGGGATCGGCGCCCGTGGCCAGCTCGATGCTGATGTACCCGTCGAACCCGCCGTCCCGCATGATCCCGAGCGCCCGGCGGTAGTCGATCATGCCCTCGCCAAGGGGCGCGTTGATGTGCTGGGCGCGGTCTTCTTCCTGGAAGTAGATCCGCTGGATGTTCTTGACGTGCCAGAAATTGGTATGAGGCGCCAGCATGCGGCACACGTCGTCCCAGCCGCCCTCGGGCGTCGCGTAGGCGAAGTAGAAATTCCCAAGGTCCGGATTCGCCTTGATCAGGGGATGGCCGACGAGATCGATGAGCCGCAGCATGCCCTCCGGGGTGTCCACGATGCTGTTCTGGTGGAGCTCCAGCGTCAGCTCGGTGCCTTCCGGCTCGGCCTCCTGTGCGAGCGCCTTCAACACGGCGGCGGCTTCTTCGTAGTCTTCGTCCCGCGCTCTCAGGCTGCTGCCCACCGGATCGGACTGACCGCGGAGGTCCTGTTCGCGCACGCCTACTTCCCAGGGCTGGGGCGAGATGGACATGTTGACCAGCGGCGCGCCGGCGAGCTGGGCTGCTTTCACCGCACGTCTGAGCAACCCCCGGTTCGTTTCCCGGACCTCCTCGGGGGCCGGCCAGGTGATGATCTTCCGCAGCACGGTCAGCCCGCCGATTTCGAGTCCGTGACCGCGCGCCTCCTCGCCCAGTTCGACCAGTGCTTCGTCCGGCGCGTCGTAGAAGTTGAACCAGGTCTCGCCCAGGTCGATCCCGTCGAATCCGTGCCGGACGAGCCAGTCCCACACGGGCTTGCGCTCTTCAGCCAGGGGATAGCCCCGCTTCGCGGCTTCGGGTGAACGATAACCACTCAACGTGAGGGTACAGAAGACGATTTTCATGATGGGTTGGCCCGCATATACGCATTGACGATATCACGGCACAGGGCATGGTCCTGCCGGGCGCCGTATCCGTCGGTGATGGGTTGATTGCCGTTTACGATGCATTCGTGAAAATGGATCAGCTCCAGCTTGAAGGCATTCTGCTTATTGACGACGAGTTCCTTCGTCCAGGGCTGTTCGCCGTCCATGCCCTGCACCGTTACGGGCGTCGGCAGTCCCCGGTCGAAACCCGTGGGGAATCGGATGCCCACGCGCCGCCCCGCGCCGAAAACCTCCAGGGTCTCCCGGAAATCGTGCAGTTCGGGCAGACTGGTCCAGGTCGCCGCGCAGCGCGCGTCGTTTGCATAGGCCAGCACCGTCGTCACGCTCGATCCGCCGCGCCAGACTTCGGCGCTGACCACCCGTTCCGGAGGTCCGAACATCCCCCGCAGGCTGCTGATATCGTGGATCATGCTGCCCGAAAGGGAGAAGAAGATGCGGCGCGCGGCCTCCGGCGCGTCGCCGATGGCATCCCGGATGGCCTGTTCCCGCTGATGGGCCGAGCGCTCCTTCACCTCGCCCGGGATATCGTCGAAGGCATACAGCGTGAATTCACTCAGGTGGCGGTCGTTGCCGCAATGGAGGTGGTTGGCCTGGATGAAGCGGATATCCGGCATGGCGAGGACTTCGTTCCGTGCGAACTGGTATCCAGGGTCGTGCTGTTTCATGTACCCGACCATCAACGTCTTGCCCGAGGCCTCGGCGGCCCCGATGATCCGGTCCGCTTCCTGCACCGAGAAGCACATGGGTTTCTCGATGAATACATGTTTCCCCGCGTTCAGCGCGGCGACGGCCGCATCGGTCTTGGGGTCGGCGAAACAGAGCAGCACCGCGTCCAGGTCGAGGTCGAGGAGGTCCTGGTAGCGCGTGACGCGGGCGCGTTCGGGTACGTGGTACATTTCTCCTATGAAGTCGACCAGCTTCGCGGACGCGTCGCAGAGCCCGGCCAACTCGTACCGGTCTCGCAGTTCGGCGATATGGGGCAGATGCTGGATCTGGGCGATCGCACCGCAGCCGATCACGCCGATCCTGATGCGGTCCATAGACGTTCCTTCCCGGCAATCGATGCCTCGGAATCGATGCCCTGGTATCGATGCGACAGATGGGGATGTCGATGAAGTAAATACGCCCGGAGGGATTCGAACCCCCGACCTACTGATCCGAAGTCAGTTGCTCTATCCAGCTGAGCTACGGACGCACAGGGGAACCGGGAACCGGCGCAAACAGTGCGCGGACAGCGCGGACAGCCCGGACAGCCCGATTCCCATACCCACGACGAGCAGAATCCGATATACGCATTGAACGGTTTGATGTCAACGAATTCAGGCAGTCTATTTCCGATGCTACTCCAAGTTCAACCTTGCGCGTATCGTTTCTTCGATCATATCCGAAAAAACGCGTTCGAATCTTGTGCGGGTTTCCGGGTTCGCCAGGCATTGAATCGGGATCGATGGAAGACCTGTGAGACGCCGGTCAAGATCTACGCCCGGTATCTGGTTGATCTCGCTCCAGATCCTTTCGCGCGCTTCCATTAGATCAAACGGTTCTTGCATATACCGAAACTGTATTCGTACGGTACCGCTGGTTGTGAAGCTGAACGTCCACTGTACGTCGTCTGGATAGTTCAGATCGAGTTGGAACCACATCTGCGGGTCTTTCACGTCTGTAGAAAAATAAAACCGATCGTAGGCTGGCATCCTGCGTTGACCACGAGGCAGAGACTCGTGTTTTCGAAGCGCCCAGGCGATCAACTCATCGGCAGTCCGGGCGCATTCCGGTCCGGAACGCGCACCTAATTCCTTGACGAAGGACTCCGGATCGACGATGCGAAGGGGTGCTTCTGAAACCACATTGAAGTCCGCCACGATCGGGGCATGGTCACTCAGCTTGCCAAATACCTCGTGATCAAGCCGGATTCCTGTGCAGTGCTTCGCCAGATCCGGGGTTGCGTACAGCCAATCGAGCTGTGTCCCCTGATTGCCTCCCCAGTTATAGGTATGCAGGTGGTAACAGTGCTTCTCCCCGCATGGGCAGTCGGGAATGGGATCGGGCCGTTCATGAGCGACCCTGGCAAGATTCACCAGCCCGAGCGACTCGACCGCGTTCAGAATGGCCCGGTATCTGGGAAGTTCAACCGAGTCCCTGCGTATTGCGTCCGTAACGTTGAAGTCTCCACCGAGGACAACCCGTTCGCCATCGCTCGAATCGAAGAGGGGAATCAGGTCGGCCACAATGCGGTACATTGTCGTTTGCGCGTAGACGTTTATGACGCCGTACACGCTGATACACGTGATGGGTCCTATGCCCGGAACGTCTGCCCGGGCAACGATCACGGCGCCCGGGGTGGAACCAAGCATGCTGAATCGTGTGGAACCATACCTTGTGCGTACCGCGTCGATTTCCTTCAGTTCCAGGTCTGCGGCGTCGGAGCACGCCACGACCGCCGACCCCCACGGCCGGCTACCGGCGAGTTCTCTGTGCACGTATCGCGATCGCGATATGCCCGCCGGCACTCCGCTTTCCTGGAGAAGCATGATATCCGCGCCGGCCTTCGAACCAAGGTACTCCCAGGCGTCCATTCGTTGCTGCACAGTCCGCTTCCAATGGTCCATGTTCCAGGTGCCGATGGAAACCTTTGTACCCTGTTGTGGGACTTCAGAATTGGAATCTACCATGGATGAGTCAGGATTGATTGGGATGGCTTATATGATCTCGGAATGGGATTCGGTGTCTTACTGAACCCAGAGGCATGCGATATTCTTTTGGCCCCGGCGGCAGGCGGGTAGTGTATCAGTTTGAAGTTAACTAAAGGAGAGAGTAATGCCTAACGCCTAACGCTTTATGCATCATGCTTCTGTTCATGTTAATGGGGGTTTCCACGGAGGACGTTTTAAGTCTCGTACCATCCTGCTTATCTCACCGTTTACAGGTTGGTAGTCAGGAAACCCCCACAAAGCAAAGGGGCGAGGAGATTGAACGAAGGACACACTGAAAATGGCCGGTTTCCAGCTTCCTTCGCTAATTTCCTCTCCCGCTATCGAGAGAAGAAGGGCTGATATTTGTCTTCTAAACTCGACATTAGCAATATACAACATTTATAGTAAACATCACAATATATGGGGGTTCTTATGGGGTTAAAACGTAAAAAGCCAAAAAATGTTGTGGGTCTCGCTGTCCACATAGGACGTATCGCAACGGGGCAGATAAAGCGGGTCCCTTCCTTCACCTAAAACAAGGAGAAAAATTCATGAATATGCTTCCGCCAGACAGAAGAAAAATTACTCTTAATATGCTTGTTGAAGGCCAGTCGATACGCGCAACCGCTCGTATTACGGGTACTTCGCCGACTACGGTTATGAAGCTAGCCGTGGACGCTGGGGGAGTATGCGCGGACCTTCACGACATATACGTCTGGAACATGGAAGCAAACGAGATACAGGTAGATGAAATTTGGAGCTTTTGCCACACGAAAGAAGCCAACCTGTTTGAAGGCAGTCCGAGAGAGGCTGGCGATGTGTGGACGTGGACGGCGATAGACCGGGATACGAAATTGATCTATTCCTACGTGGTGGGAGACAGGACGCTAGATACCGCGCTGCTGTTCATGCGCGATCTTATGAGCCGTTTAAAGTCGTTTGACCGTATCGTCTCAGATGGTCTTAGAGCTTATCCCGAAGCCATTAGACAGGTGTTTGGAAACGTACCTTATTGTGTCAGCGCATAAAGGGGGTGGGAAGCGATTACGTAACGTCTCATATGGAACGCCAGAATCTGAACCTGCGTATGGGAAACAGAAGGTACACGCGAAGGACTAATGCCTTCAGCAAGAAGATCAAGATCTTGAAACTAAGCCTTGACCTGTACTTTCTCTATTATAGTTTCATGCGCAAGCACGAGACGCTTGGATGTACTCCAAGTGAAGCGGCGGGATTGAGGGATTTGGGCTTTGAGGATGTTATTGAGGAACTTAGGTTGGCGGCTTAGAAGGGGGACGTTTTGGAATATTTTCTTATCGGTTTTTGGAGTGCCGGACTTATTTGTGCAGGCTGTACTCCTGTCGAGATTGTTCGCAGAATTTCCCGTATCTTGACATCGTGTTTTGAATCTGTACGTACCGCGTGTGGTACGGGACTTTGAGGATGTTATTGAGGAACTTAGGTTGGCGGCTTAATGCCCCGATAGCCAAGCAGCAACGCCGACGACTAGCAATTCGTTGATCGTGGGTGCAATTCCCATCCGGGGCTTTTAGAGACGTGTTTTGCTCCCGCACCGGAGCGGATTGGCCGCTTCCGGCTAACGCGGGACGGTAGTCTAGTGTAGGGGGAGGGAGTGAAGCCTAGCCCGTTGGAAGATGGGTTAACAACCATGCTTCACGAAGCCTACACTAGGTTTACATAATATACACCGGAATAAGTTGTTAAGGAAATGATTATGGAGTTAATAACGGCTATAGCCAGTTTGATTGTAATAGCTACAACAGTATTTGGAGGTTTGAAATATCTACGAAAGAGAGTAAAGGCGCATTATGAGAAGCATCTTGATAGAAGGGTTAATGAGATAACCAACGAAGACGGGTCTGTGGAACAGGACAAGATGCTACTTCATATGTATCTTTTCATGGTTACGCTTGAGTATGAAATAAATCTGATATTATGGCTTATCTTGACCGTGTTTATAGGCCGTATAGTTTTAAGCTCTTTGCTTTAACGTAATGGTCCGAGCCTCCGGTGGGACTTGAACCCACAGTCATTTCCTTGCTGGGAAAACGCCTTAACCACTTGGCTACGGAGGCTTTAATTATGAAAGGTGTTCTCTCCTGGACTCGAACCGGGATCATTCACTTCGACGCAGTGCTGCTTTTTCCATTAAACTAAGAGAACACCTTTCAAAAACATAGGGGTGGTGCATGAAGCGTCAAGCGTTTAGTTAAATGTTTTCAAACTGATACACTACCGGTAGGCGACGTTCTGTTGCGCTCGGCGGCATGTGTTGCTTCCGGACCAGAAGATAGATCGCTTGTCGTTCAAATCAAGCTTCTATTACCCTCCGACAAATCGACCAAAATCCTTAATACCAGCGTTTTCTCAAAAAAAGTTTGACAATGTCCTTAATGTGTTCTATATATG
>JAJECR010000216.1 GCA_022821935.1 Candidatus Latescibacterota bacterium | reverse complement strand
GGAGATGTTCTGTGTTCGGCCTATCAGAGTCTATCCGAATGTGGAAATCTGCCAGGTTTACTATCACACGCTGGATGGCGATTTCGAGACCTACGAAAGTGGGAAGTATCAAAACAACACGGGTATTCAACCCAGTCGTCTGTATCTCGATTTCAGGAGTTGAGTTTTGTGTTCATGAAGATCGACCAGTCCCGCAGGGTAGTTGGCATCGGAAGCAACGTCGTGGACGTGATCTACCGGGTGAACCGGATCGCGGGGCCGGAGGAGAAAACCTATATCCTGCCGGATGACGAAGGCTCGGTGGTGACCGAGTTAGCGGGCGGCGTGACGCTGAACCACCTGGCCTGGTCGGCCCAGATGGGGGTCCCCGCCGGTCTCTTCGGGTTTCAGGGCGACGACCGGTACGGCGCGATGATCCGGGAGGAGATGGACCGCCACGGAATCGACCGGTCGGCTGTCCGGGTTCTGGAGGGCCGCGCATCCGGTTTCTCCGTCGTGAACGTGGCCGCCGACGCGGACCGGGCGATCTACATGGCCCGCGCCCTGACGGCGGAGACCACGGCCGCCGACGTGGAAACGCATTTCGCCGACTACATTCGTTCGGCCGCCATGGTGACGACAGAGATCTCCCAGCTCCCGCTGGACGCCGTCATCGCGGTATTGCGCATTGCCCGCGGGGCCGGCGTACCCACCGTATTGGACGTGGACGTGCCCCCGGATTTCGCCGTCGACGTGGCCGGACTCGGCTCCGCCGGGGATTTCGAAGAGGCCCTGCGCCTCGCCGACGTCGTCAAACCCGCAAAGGCCGCCGCATTGCAGATCGTGGAAGCCGGCAGTACCGAGGAACGGGCCGAAGGCATTTTCAACCGGTACGGCGCCCGGATGGTGGCCATCACCGAGGGGGCGCAAGGCTCGGTCGTCACCGACGGGGAACAGACGATTCGCATGCCTGCGAAACCCGTGGAAGCCCGGGACACCACCGGCGCCGGAGACGCCTTTCTCGGCGGCCTGATTTCGGGGCTTTTCCACGGACTTAGTTTACAGGATACCGCATCGCTCGCCAACGCCTGCGGCGCGGTCTGTTGCCGCATCCCAGGGGCTTTCCCGCAACTGGGTTCGAGTCGGGAAGACGTGTTTGCCCTGTACGAAGGCGCTCCGGTTCCTGTCCCGAACGCGCCGGAAAAGGTTGCAGGCGCGCAGACGGCAACGGATACGGCAAAGGTAGAAACCGAAGAAGCCGATTTCCCTGAGACAACCTCCGGCGCGGCCGGACTGAACGCCGTGCGGCGGACCGCCGAGGCGCTCGCCGGGTTACATGAAAACCTGCCCGCCACGTATTTCGATGAAGCCATTAAAGTCATCCGAGCGTCGGAAGCGGCGGGCGGGCGCGTACACGTCACCGGCGTAGGGAAGTCCCGCCATATCGGCCGCAAGCTGGCGGCCACGCTGCAGAGTACGGGAACAAAGGCGTATTTCCTTGATCCTGCCGACTGCAACCACGGCGACAGCGGACAGGTGGCGAAAGGGGACGTGGTCATCGCCCTGTCGCACAGCGGGGAGACGGAAGAATTGTTAGCCGCGGTCCGGACCCTCGCCGCGAATGGCGCGAGGATCGTCGCAATCACGGGTAACGCCGAATCCAGTCTGGCCCGGTCGAGCGTGGCGACCCTGCACGTGCCCGTGGCGGGCGAGGCGGGTCCCCTTGGACTCGCGCCGACGACGAGCACGTCCTGTCAACTCGCTGTGGCCGACGGACTCGCCATGGCCCTGAAAGCCGGCCGCGGGTTTACCCCGGAAGACTTCGCCCGGTATCATCCCGGCGGCAGCCTCGGTAAGCAACTGCGGGACAGGGCGGAATAGAACCGAAGGACAGTGCGGAATAGAACAGACAGGTCGCAGAAGCGCGTCGAAGGATCGCGCATCAGCAAGCAGAACGGAATCTGAAGATTGCACGGCGGAGAACCGAAGAAACAGAAAGGAACGCCATGAGCGCCGAGGCACCGAAAGCCGGCACCGGAACACCCGAAATCAAGCTGATCGCCTTTGACCAGGACGACACGGCCCTGCTGCCCGACGGGAAACCCTCCCCCGAGGGACTGGGCGCCATCGAAGCCGCTCTCGACCAGGGACTGATCGTGAGTTCCGTGAGCGGACGGAACATCGACCGCAGCAGTGAGCCCTTCGGCGCCGCCCGGCCGCTGTTCGACCGGCTCTACCTGATCGCCAACAACGGCGGGATCATACTCGGGCCGGTCCGCCAGGGACAAAGGCCATTGCTTTTTGAGAAGCGCATAGAACGGGACGCCTTCCTGGATCTGCTCGACTTCATCGAAGAAAACGACTTCAACTTCGTATACAGCTGGCTGCGGGTAACGGAGGCCGGCCCCCTGGACAGCGTGATCACCGACCGGCATACCCCGTCCATCGCGGCCATTGAGGAGCAGAGCCGAGCCGCCGTCGACCGGGAAGACGACCTGCTGGCAAAACTGAGACAGGGCGAGTACCCGCCCCCTCCCAAGATGCTGATTCTGCCCGGCCTGGACCGGCGCGAGGCGGTACTGGCGGAGCTGCAGGCCCGTTTCGATTCCCGCCTCTATCTCGTCAAGACGAACCCGGACCGGATCGAAGCCATGCACGCCGATGTAAACAAGAAAGTCGCCGTGGAGTTCATCGCGTGCGAGCACGGTATATCCATGGATCATGTCATGGCCGTCGGGGATGGCGACAACGACCTGCCCATGCTTTTCAACGCGGGCCTGGGGGTGATCATGGACAACGCCCAGGACGCGGTCAAGAACGCAGGCCGGGCGCAGGGCCTGGTCATCGCTCCGCCGAACCATGAAAACGGTTTTGCCTGGGCGGTGCGCAGATATGCGTTGAGAAACGGCGGTTGAACGGGTCCTCCCATGACCAATTCCCTCCTCGATCATCTCCGTTCTTCCCTGCTGGTGGCGGATGGCGCCATAGGCACCATGCTGTACGCCCGCGGCGTGCCGATCGAGGTCTGTTTCGACGAGATCAACCAGAGCCGGCCGGAACTGATCCGGCGTATCCACGAGGAGTACGTGGACGCGGGAGCCGGCCTGATCGAGACCAACACATATGGGGCCAACGCCCTGTCCCTGACCAAGTATAACCTGGAGGACCAGGCGGAATCTCTGAACGCCCGCGGCGTCGAGATCGCCCGCCAGGCGGCGGGGTCCCGGGCCTACGTGGCGGGCGCCGTCGGACCGGCCCGCGGTCTCCCCCACCTCGAATATACCGAAGCGGACCACGACCGGGCCTACCGTGAGCAAATCACGGCCCTGGCGGGCGGCGGGGCGGACGCGATCCTCCTTGAGACCTTTCTACGGCTCGACGAAATCACCAGGGCGCTGGCGGCCAGCCGCGATGTCTGCGACCTCCCGGTAATCTGTCAGCTCGCGGTGGACCAATCGGGACAGACCGACGACGGGTGCGGCGTCGCGAAAGCCTTCGACCATTTGCGCGCGGCCGGCGCCGACGTGGTGGGCGTGAACTGCCGGAGCGGCCCCAAGGGCCTGCTGGACGCGCTCGCGCAGGTCCC
Organism: Candidatus Latescibacterota bacterium; assembly: GCA_022821935.1. Taxonomy (GTDB): domain Bacteria; phylum JAAXHH01; class JAAXHH01; order JAAXHH01; family JAAXHH01; genus JAAXHH01. The sequence goes on along the minus strand of JAJECR010000216.1, from coordinate 1,238 downwards.
CCTTGCAGACGGCTTGATCCTGTCGGCCTTCCCCAACGCCGGTTCCCCGATCTACGTGGATGGCCGATTCATCTACGAAGCAACCCCCGAATACTTCGCTACGAGCGCGCTCCGGCTGCGTGAACAGGGCGTCCGGCTGTTCGGTGGGTGCTGCGGGACCATGCCCGATCACGTTCAGGCCATGGCACAGGCGCTCAAAGGCCTGGAAATCGTCACCCGCAAAAAGGCCGTCCCCGTAACGGTACAGGTCCCCTCGCGCCCGGACCTCCTCACCATATCGCCGCACAAACCCCCGGCGGCCGAACCGGCGATCGTGGAACTGGTCCGCAAGCGGGTGACTGTCATTGTCGAACTCGATCCGCCCCGGGACCTGGATCACGCACCCATCGTGCGGGGCGCCAGGGCCTTGAAGGCGGCGGGCGCCGACGCAATAACCATGGCAGATAATTCCCTGGCCGTCACGCGGATCAGCAATATGGCGGTGGGCCAGATCGTCAAAGAAGAGGCCGGTATCCGCCCGCTCCTGCACATCACCTGCCGTGACCGGAACCTGGCCAGCCTGCAGTCCCAAGTACTCGGCCTGCACGCCCTGGGCATCGACCATGTCCTCGCCGTCACGGGCGATCCCGTGAAATTCGGCGATCAGCCGGGGGCGAGCAATGTCTACGACGTGTCCTCTTTCGAACTGATCCGGCTGATCAAGCAAATGAACGAGGGCGTGGGTTTTTCGGGTCGGCCCCTGAACGGCAGAACCGGATTTACCGTGGCGGCCGCCTTCGATCCCAACGGACCCAACCTGGAAAGAAGGATCAGGAGGCTGGAAAGGAAGGTCGAGGCCGGCGCGGACATGATCATGACACAGCCCCTCTTCGACCGGCGCCAGGCCAAGGCGCTCTACGAAGCGACCCGGGATGCCGGCGTACCCATACTGCCGGGCGTCATGCCCCTGGTCAGCGACGGAAACACCGAGTTCCTCCACAACGAGGTGCCCGGATTCGTGGTGCCCGATGAAGTCCGCGCCCGCATGGCCCGGGTGGGCAGGGGACGAAGGGCCCGGCGAGAAGGCATCGACATCGCACGGGAAATCATCGAGTCCGTCCTGACGCACTTCAACGGCCTCTATCTGATTACGCCCTTCAACCGTTATCCCATGACAGTTGAGTTGACCGAGTTCGCCCTGCAGGCCACCTCGCGCGGGGAAACAAAAAAATCATCGCTCAATCGGTCCACGTAGCTAT
>JAJECR010000271.1 GCA_022821935.1 Candidatus Latescibacterota bacterium | reverse complement strand
TGGCCGCACCGCAGGTGGGCGAGGCCGTCCGCATGTACGTGGTGAATCTCGGGGCCATGGATCCCGAACTCTTCCGGGACCGCGTCGGACCGTCTCTGGACGGAGACCCGGACCACCTGGTGCTGGTGAATCCGCGCGTCGTCAAGCAGGAGGGCGAGCAGACGGGCGAAGAGGGCTGCCTGAGTTTTCCGGAGCTCTTCGACAAGGTGACCCGGCCCGACGTCGTGCGCGTCGAGGCCACGGACCTGGACGGCCGTCCGCTGGAGATCGAGGGCCACGGACTGCTGGCCCGCGTCCTGGTCCACGAATACGACCACCTGGAAGGCGTCCTTTTCATCGATCGCATCAGCAGGTTCCGTCTCCAGTTCATCCGCAACCGTCTGAAGAAACTCAAGTCAAGCAGCCAGGCGGACTGAAATGCGCGTGGTCTACATGGGTACGCCCGATTTCGCCGTGCCGTCCCTGGAAGCGCTGATCGGAGGGACGGAACACGAGGTGGCCGGTGTCGTCACCGCGCCCGACCGGCCGAAGGGCCGCGGGTTGAAGACCGTTTCGTCGCCGGTGAAGGAAGCGGCCCTGCGGCACGGACTACCTGTCTGGCAGCCGGAAAAGCTGCGCGATCCGGTTTTCCTGCGCGCCTTGCGCGACGTGGAGGCCGATCTCTTCGTGGTCGTGGCCTTTCGCATCCTGCCCACCGCACTGCTGAACATACCCCCTATGGACACGGTCAATCTGCATCCTTCCCTGCTTCCCAGGTACCGGGGCGCGGCGCCCATACAGTGGGCGGTGATGAGCGGGGACGAAGAAACGGGCGTCACCACGTTCCTGGTCGAAAGGCAGGTGGACACGGGAGACATCCTCTGCCAGGAAACCGTGCCGATCGGACCGGAAGAAACCGCCGGCGAGCTGCACGATCGCCTGTCCCGTATCGGCGCGGATCTGCTTCTGCGTACGGTGGACCTGATGGCGGCCGGTGGCGTCAGTCCGCGGCCCCAGGAGGGCCCGGCGACACCGGCGCCCCGGATCGCAAGGGAGGACGGCCGCATTGACTGGCGGCTGCCGGCCCGAACCATACACAACAAGGTGCGGGGCCTGAACCCGGCCCCCATGGCCTTCACCACCTGGCGGGGGAAGAACCTGCGCGTCATCACGAGCCGGCCCGTAGCCCTTGATGCGGACTTAGGGCGCGAACCGGGCGAGATCGTCTTCGCCGACGAACGCCGGGGCATTACCGTTCAAACCGGAGACGGCGGCCTGGAACTGGTCAGGGTACAGCCCGAGGGACGGAGCCGGATCGATGGATTGGAATTTCTGAGGGGATACCGGCCCGCGGCCGGAGACCGGTTCGGCGGTCCGGAGGCGGACTCAGGACGCCCGGAGGCGGAGCCCGCATGACGACGCGCCCGCCCGGGGCGCGCGAGATCGCCCTGAAGGCGCTGCATCGCGCGGAGACCGGGGACGTCCCGCCGCGCGACGCCCTCGACGCCCTCTTCCGGCAGTACGCGAGTGGAGGCCGGGACCGGGCCTTCGCCACCGAAGTGGTCTACGGCACGATCCGCTGGCGGCGGCGCCTGGACTGGATGCTCGGCCAGCTGATGCGCGGGAACCCGGAATCGCTGACGCCGTGGATTCGTCATATCCTCCGCATGGGCCTGTACCAGTTGATGATGATGGACCAGGTCCCCGATGCCGCCGCCACCCATGAGTCCGTGCAGCTGGCCAGGCGGTACGGACACGCGGGCACCGTCCGCCTGACCAACGCCATCCTCAGGACGGCCATCCGAAAGCGTGACCAGCTGGCTCGGCCGGCGAGCGGGGAAGACCCGGTCACGGAACTCGGCGTCACCCATTCCTACCCCCCGTGGCTGGCGAATCGATGGATCGGGCGTTACGGCGCGGAAGCCGCTGCCGCCCTCATGAAGGCGGGAAACCGGACGCCGTCCCTTTCCATCCGGGTCAACACGTCGCGGTCCACGCCGCGGGACCTCGCCGACAGGTTGAAGCTCCATGAAATCCACGTGGAACCGGGTCTGTGGCTCGATGATTTCCTGTCCATCCGGCACGCTGGCGACCTCCGCCGCCTGCCCGCTCATGAAGCGGGCCTGTTCCAGGTACAGGACGAAAGCGCGGGTCTCGCGGTGCGGCTTTTGGGCCCGAAGCCGGGCGAGAACATTGTCGATTTATGTTGCGCTCCGGGGGGAAAAACAACATATATTGCGCACATCGTTGGCGCGGGCGGCAGCGTGATTGCCTGCGATACGTCACTGCATCGACTCCACCGGGTGGAGGAAAACCGGCGGCGAATGGGGTTGGGGCAGGTGCGTCTCGTCGGCATGGACGGCCGGTCGCCCGGCGTGGATTTCGCGGCCGACCGCGTCCTGGTCGACGCCCCCTGTTCCGGACTCGGCACCATCGCGCGCCGGCCCGACCTGCGGTGGCGTCGGAAGGCGGAGGACATAGACCGTCTCCGCGACGAACAGCTGGCGCTGCTGGAAGGCGGCGCAGGACTGGTGAAGCGGGGCGGCGTCCTGGTGTACAGCACGTGCACCATTGAGCCGGAAGAGAATGAAGAGGTCGTGGCCGCGTTCTGCGGCAGGCATCCCGGGTTCCGGCAGGAAGAACCCGGAGACTGGCCCCGGGACCTGGCCGGTGTGTTGGACGGCGCAGGCAGGATCGCCACGCTGCCTTCCACGCACGGAATCGACGGGAGTTTTGCGGTGAGGCTTAGAAGAGCGGACTGACCGCATTGGGGGAAATCTTGTTTGAAGAACTTGCCGGCCGTATGGAGGGGATCGTCAGAAAACTCCGCGGCCAGGGCAAACTGACCGAGAAGAACATCGACGACAGTCTCCGGCAGGTGCGCCGCGCCCTGCTGGAAGCCGATGTGAATTTCAAGGTGGCCCGATCCTTCATCGACTCGGTCAAGGAAAAGGCGCTGGGACAGGGCGTGTTGAGCAACCTGTCCCCGGGGCAGCAGATGGTGGGAGTCGTCCACCGGGAACTGGTGTCCCTGATGGGCGAGGAAGCCGTCGGGATCGCCTTCGCGGAAACGCCTCCGACCGTTGTCATGATGGCCGGCCTGCAGGGATCCGGAAAGACGACGGCCACGGGGAAGCTGGCCCATCGCCTGCTCGAGGAAGGCCGCCGACCCATGCTGGCCGCGGCGGACGTCTACCGGCCCGCGGCGGTAAAGCAGCTGCAGGTGCTGGGCGAACAGCTGGGCGTGCCGGTCATATCCCTCGGGGACGGCCGGTCTCCCGAGACAATTTGCAAGGTCGCCGTGGACCGGGCCGGGCGGGAGGACCGCGACGTGGTCATCCTGGATACGGCGGGCCGTCTGCACGTCGACGACGAGATGATGGATGAATTGCACGGCATCCGCGAGGCGGTCCATCCCCATGAGATCCTGCTCGTGGTGGACGGGATGACGGGCCAGGACGCGGTCAACGTGGCGGAGGCCTTTGACCGGCGTCTCGACATCGACGGGTGTATCCTGACGAAAATGGACGGGGACGCCCGGGGCGGCGCCGCGCTGTCCATCCGGCAGATAACCCGCAAGCCCATAAAGTTCGTGGGGGTCGGCGAGAAACTGGACGCCCTGGAGGTCTTCCATCCCGAACGGATGGCTTCCCGGATCCTGGGGATGGGCGACGTGGTGTCCCTGGTCGAACGCGCGCAGGCCGCAATCGACGTGGAGGAAGCGCGCAAGCTGGAGGCGAAGCTGCGCAAGCAGACCTTCGACCTCGAGGATTTCCGGTCGCAGCTCCAGCAACTGGGAAAGATGGGCTCCATTCAGGAACTGGTCGAGATGATGCCCGGCGTCAACAAGAAGGCGTTGAAGGGCATGGATATGGATGAAAAAGCGCTCGTACGCATGGACGCCATTCTGAGTTCCATGACCAGACACGAAAGGGCGCGTCCCGTGGTGATCAACGGCAGCAGACGCCGGCGTATCGCACGGGGAAGCGGAACGAGCGTGCAGGAGGTGAATCAGTTACTGAAACAATACCAGATGATGCAGAAAATGATGAAACAGTTGAACCGGCCGGGCGCCATGGAGCAGCTCGGCCAGAAAATGTTGCCGTTCAGGTAGCTTAAGTATAAAGGAGCGAAACATGGCAGTGGCCATTCGGCTTCGCCGTACGGGAGCCAAGAAAAGACCTTTTTACCGAATCGTGGTTTCGGATGACAGGACCCGCCGGGACGGGAAGTATATCGAAAGCCTGGGCTATTACAACCCCATATCGCCGGAACAGCTGGAGATGGACGTTGATAAAGCCGTCGACTGGCTCAACCGTGGCGCCCAGCCGAGCGACACGGTACGCTCGCTCCTGGTGAAGAGCGGGGCGATACAGAAATGGCGCGGCGTGGATCAGGCAGTGGCCGAAGCGGCCGAAGCTGCCGAAGCTGCCGAGTGAGTTGAAGCAAGCGGCCGGGTGCGCGGAAGCTGCCGGGTAAGTTGAAGCGGACCGACAGCCGGTACGCGGGGGCGGGGCGCAAGTGAGCCCAGACTGGATCAATATCGGATTCATCCGCAAACCCCACGGCCTCAAGGGCTACGTCCGCGTGGAAGGACTTTCGGACCATCCGGACCGGTTCGGTGGCCTGGGCCGGATCGGCGTGGAATTGAGGGACGGCCGCCGGGAGTCGCTGGAGATCGAACGCTGCAGGCCGGACGGGAAAAGCTGGTTGATGAAGTTCCTCGGGGTCGACTCGACGGAAAACGCGGAACGGCTTCGCAGCGCGTACATCCAGGTGCCCGAAGAAGCCGTCGCCCCCCTGCCCGAGGACGCGTACTATGTATTTGAACTTGAGGGCTGCGCGGTCGTTTCCGATGAGGGGGAGGAGATCGGCGTCGTCCGGGAAGTGATGCCCATGCCGGCGAACGACGTGTTCGTCGTGGATACGCCGGAGGGAGAGGCGATGATCCCGGTGGTCCGGGAAATCGTGGTGGAACTCAGTCCCGAGGAATCGAGAATCGTCATACGGAAGATCCCGGGGTTGATCTCTTAAGCGGTACAGACTATGCGTATAGACATTCTGACGGCCTTTCCGGGCGTATTCGCGGGGCCCTTAGGCGAGAGCATCGTGGGCCGGGCGTGCAGGAAGGACATGGTGGATATCTTCATCCATGACCTCCGCGCGTTTACGACGGACCGGCACAAGACCATCGACGATTACGCCTACGGCGGGAGCCCGGGCATGGTGCTCAAACCGGAGCCCATATTCCGGGGCGTAAGACACATTCGACGGCAGGCGTTTCCGGCGTCCCAGGCGACCCCGGCGGACCGGTCCCGTACCGTGTTGCTTTCGGCCCGGGGCAGGCCGTTCGTGCAGGAGACCGCCCAGACTTTCGCGGGACTGGACCAGCTCATCCTCGTCTGCGGCCACTACAAGGGCGTCGATGAACGCGTGGCGACAGGACTAGACGCCGAAGAATACTCCGTGGGCGATTTCGTCGTAACCGGCGGCGAGATCCCGGCCATGCTGATCACGGACGCGGTAGTCCGTCTCCTTCCCGGGGTCCTGGGCGAGATGGCCTCCGCGGTCACGGATTCCCACTACGACGGACTGCTCGGCAACGCCGTGTATACACGTCCGGAACGCTTCCAGGACTGGCGCGTGCCCGAGGTGTTGCTTTCCGGGCATCATGAGCGCATAGCGAGATGGGAAAGGCGGGACGCCCTGAAGAAAACCTTCCAGCGCCGGCCCGACCTGCTGGAAACCGCGGAATTGACCGGAGAGGACAGGACTTATCTGAAAACCCTTCAACGGAACGGGAACGGGCAGCGCTAAAGCCCCGCGATCGTTCGAAAGGACGGAAGCAGAAACATGAACGCACTAGACACGATTTCCCAGGACCAGTTGCGGACCGACCTGCCGGAATTCCGCGCCGGAGACACCATCCGGGTGGAGGTCAAGGTTCGCGAAGGCGACAAGGAACGCGTACAGCTCTTCCAGGGCGTGGTCATCCAGCGGTCCGGCCACGGCGTCGGCGAGACGGTCACGGTACGCAAGATCTCGCAGGGCATAGGCGTCGAACGTATCTTCCCGCTGCATTCGCCGTCGATGGGGAAAATCCAGGTTTTGCGCCGGGGCAAGGTACGGCAGTCGCGGATCTATTACCTGAGAAAACTGAAGGGCAAGGCCGCGCGTATCGCCGAGCGGCGTAATTGAGCACGAACGCGGGCGCGACGGAGCGGGCCAGGCTCCGGTCCATGGCCGTCCTGGAACGATCTCTCCGTGACCGCGGCGTGCAGTACGCAGCCGGTGTCGACGAGGCGGGGCGAGGCGCCCTGGCCGGTCCCGTGATCGCGGCGGCCGTGATTCTTCCCGACGACGCCATGATAGCCGGTCTCGACGATTCGAAACGCCTTACCCCCGCGAGACGGGATGCGCTCTACAAGGAGATCGCGGACCTGGCCACGGCAGTCGGTGTCGGCCGTTCCGACGCCGACGTGATCGACACCGTGAACATTCGCCGCGCCAATCTCCTCGCCATGAAGGAAGCCGTGGAAGCCCTATCGCCGGCTCCCGGCCATCTGCTCATCGACGGAATCGACGCTATCGACTGGCGGGGCCCCCAGACCACCGTTGTGGGAGGGGACGCGCGCAGTCTCTCCATCGCGGCCGCGTCCATCATCGCGAAGGTAACCCGGGACCGGATCATGGTGGCCTGCGACCCGGAGTTTCCGCAATACGGCTTTGCCCGTCACAAGGGTTACGGTACGGCGGCGCACCTGGCCGCGCTCGAGGCCCATGGCCCGTCAACCATACATCGGCGTAGCTTCCTGCGGAAAAGATTCAGCCTGGCCTCGGCCTGACACCCGCCCGGGCCTGACGCCTGGCCACGGCTTGACGCTTGGCCTCGGCATGACGCCGGCCACGGCCGAGTCCGCTTCCCGGTTCGCCAACCAGCATTGTCCAGGCGTTTCCAACCTGAAGGCACCATGAGAGAATCGACCCATACCCGGGGTTCACGGGGCGAGTCCATCGCGGAAGTCTTTCTGCGCCGGAAGGGCCACGCCGTGCTGGCCAGAAACTACCGGGATTCCGTCACCCGTTGTGAAATAGACCTCATCACTAGGGACGGCGAAGAACTCGTCTTCGTGGAAGTCAAGGCCGCCACCGGCCGTCAGTTCGGAGATCCGCAGTCCCGGGTCGACGCGCGAAAACAGCGCCGGATCACCCGGACGGCCCATCGTTTCCTGCAGGAACGCCGCTGGCATGCGTTCCCGTGCCGCTTCGACGTCATCGGCATCGATCTGTCGCTCGATCCGCCCCGGATCACGCACATAGAGCGCGCGTTCTGGAGTACGGTATGATGCGGAAAACGTTGAAAGTCCTCGCCGCGGCCTGCGTCCTGTTCTGGATCGTTGACGGCTGCCTGCTCATGCGGTCTGAATTTCCCCGTCCCGCACCGGACCCCGATCCTGAACTCTCGCCGCGCTATTCCGGCGCCGTCCACATCCATTCCACTTACTCCGACGGCGGAGGATCGGTGGCGGACATCGTCCGGGCGGGACAGAAAGCGGGACCGGATTTCCTCATCCTGACCGACCACGACACCTTGCAGCCCAGGTTCGACGGCCACCAGGGATATCATGACGGCCTGCTTCTACTGGTGGGCGAAGAGGTCAACACCAGCGCGGGCCACCTGCTCGCCCTTGGTGTGGGCAGGGACGTGGACCAGGACGGCCCCCTGGGGCTGCCCGCGCTGATCGACGAGATTTCGGAGGCGGGCGGAGTTTCTATCGCGGCGCATCCCACGGGCAGGCGGCCCTGGACTGACTGGACCGTTGACAGGATGGACGGCCTGGAACTGCTCAACGCGAACAGCGACTGGCGCGACGACAGTGTGCTTGAACTGCTGCGGGCCGTGGTATTCCTGCCCTTCCTGCCCGACGGGGTCTTTAACAGCCTCATCGATCGTCCCGACGAAGCTATCCGCCTCTGGATGCATCGCGCGCAGCGTCAGCCGGTGACCGTGATCGGCAGCCTGGACGCCCACGAGCGCATAAAGCTCTGGGGTGAACGCCACCTGGCCTTCCCCACCTATGAACGCATGTTCGGATTGATCCGGACCTACGTAATCACTGGCATGGAACTGACCGGCGACTCCGGGGAAGACGAGAGGATCCTGTTGGACGCGATTCGACGCGGAAGCTGTTACGTGGTGCTGGAAGGGTACGAGCCGGCCCCCGGTTTTGCCTTCGAGCTTACCATGGGACCTGAGACCAGGTCCATGGGCTCCACCGTCGCCTTCCAGGACGGCGGACGGCTGCACGTGACCGCGCCTTCATCTGGACCGGTGCGCATCCGGTTGTACAGAAACGAGGTGCCGCTGATCGAGACGGAAGGCCATGAACTGTTCGTGGAGGTCCCCGGCCCGGGGGTCTATCACACCGAGGTTTACCAACTGCGCAGCACCCTGCTGCGTGGCGAACGCCAAAGACTCTGGATCATATCGAACGCCATCCGGGTGGAGTAAGGCGCAGCCCGGCGGCGGGCCGTCCGGCCTACCGCACTTCCGCTACTTTCCAGTCCAGTTCCCGTCCGGGATACATGGGGATGACGTCGCCGTACCGCTCGGGGATGACCGCCCCGGTCTTCTCGAACACTACGGTTTTTTCGGGCGGCGCGACTCCGTAGATCCGCCTCGCATTGTCCGAAACGAAGGCCTGAAGCCGGTCCAGCGCGCCGTGTTCTTCGAAGAGTCCGACGAGCATCTGCAGGGCGATGGGGGCGGTGAATACCCCCGCGGCACATCCGGCGCTCTCCTTTTTGTCCACCGGGTGGGGCGCGGAATCGCTGCCAAAGGCGAGCCTGGGATGGGCTTCGAGGGCCAGCGCGAGAAGCGCCTCGCGGTCTTCCGGGCGCTTGGCGATGGGTTTGCAGAAGAGGTGGGGGTTGAGCAGGCCGCCCGCAATGTCGTCCAGCGTAATCAGCAGGTGCTGCAGGGTGACGGTGGCGGACAGGTTCTCGTGGCGGTCCAGCAACTCGGCGGACTCCCGGGTCGTGATGTGCTCCATGACGATTGCCAGCCGGGGAAAGCGCGCGGCCAGGTCTTCGTAGACCGGGAGGAAGGCGCGTTCACGGTCCATCACGAAATCCGTGGATTCGCCATGCACCATCAGCCGGATGTCCAATTCCTCCATCAGGGCCAGGGTGCCCTCTATGTCGCGGAGGTTGCCGACGCCGCCTTCACTGTGGGTGGTGACGCCCTCCGGGTACAGCTTGACGCCGATGATCCTGTCCTTCATTGAAGCCAGTTCGCTTTCCGTGTAGGGCCGCATGAACAGGGTCATGTAGGGTTCGAAGGCGTGGCCGTCCACAGTCTCCCGGATTTCCCGTTCGTATTTTGACAGCCGGTCGAGGTTGTCCACGGGGGGCACCAGGTTGGGCATGATCACGCCGCCCGCGAAGGTCTCCGCGCTCAGCGGCGCCACGCGTCTCATCATGGCGCCTTCGCGGAAGTGGATGTGCATGTCCAGGGGGGAACGCAGGGAAAAGGAACGCTTCGACATGAGTTGGGAATGCCTCGAAATACCGTTGTGTGTTTACCGGCCGGGATCGAAGAACGGAAGATCCTCGATTTCGGCGGCGGCCAGTCCGCCATTTACCACGACATCCACCTGTCCGCCTGATCCGCCAGAACCACCCGGTCCGCTTTGTCCGCCGGACGCCCTGTACCTCCGCCGGACGAATCCGAGCGCGATGATGCCGGGCACCGACCGCCCGTGGACCGCCGTGGTGATCCAGCCGGCATCCTTGCCGTCCTTCTGTATCACGGCGTTCCGTTCGGGGAGCGTATCCCCTTCTATGGCGAGGCCCGTCAGCAGCCGGTTGGGGCGTCCCCGGTGTTCCATCATCACGACGGGCTCCTGTCCGATGTAGCACCCCTTGGTAAAGCTGACGGCCCGGTCCTTCACCGCCTCATTTGGAATAACCCGGTCGTCCAGCTCCGCCGTGCAGCGCGGGATGCCCGCCTCCACGCGAAGCACCTCGAGGGTGTCGATGCCGACGGGGAGGCAGGAGGCGTCTCCCTCGCCGCCGAGCAACGCCTTCCATAGCTCGTCCGCGTTTTCGGCGGGGACGTACACGTCGTAGTCCCTTTCACCCGTACGGCGGGACCGCGCCACGGTGAGGGGCAGGCCGTTCCATTCGATCTCGGCATGTCCGCAGGGGGGCAGCGGGTGCAGGGGGCCGGCCACGCGCTGGAGGCAGGCCTCCGCCTTCCTGCCGCATACGCCGATCAATCCATACCGGGCGGTGACATCCTCGATCTCGACGTCGTCGATGAGGGCGTAGCGGTCGAGCGTGTCCCGCAGGACGCCCGCCATCCCCGGTTCCACGTCGATGAGCAGGTCCTCTACGCGGACATGGACCGTCATGTCCGAGATGATCTTGCCCTGGGGCGTCAGCATGCAGGCATAGACGCCCTCGCCGGCGGTAAGCTGCTCCACGTCGTTGGTCACCACGCGGTGCAGGAAGTGCTGCCGATCCGCCCCCGTCATGCGCAGCTTGCCGCGTTGGGAAAGGTCGCACAGGCCGGCGGCGGTCCGGACCGCTTGGTACTCGGCGGCGGCGTCCCCGTAGTGTAGCACGGCCGGCCGGCCGTGGAAGTCGCCGGAGACCGCGCCAAGATCGTCGTGGCTTATGGCCGTTTCAAGCATCTATATACCCGATGCGGAATCACGTTGCGGCAAGATGCGGCAAGATGGGGATTCACCCTGAAAACGCTATGTATCAATGCGCGGGCCCCCCGCTCCTGTCAATCTATATTTTCGCCGCGGCAGGGGCCTTTGGGGTTGACACCGCACGGTGTTTTCGTTATGCTGAACGCGTTATGCGCGGCGTGCCGGAAGCGCCGTACTACCTGTCGTCCCCCTTCAATCAAATCGGAAAGGACCGCGGTGCCCGCTGTCTCGCTGGAACAACTCGTTTCGCTCTGCAAACGCCGCGGAATCATCTACCCGGGCTCCGAAATCTACGGCGGGTTGCAGGGGCTGTACGATTACGGCCCGGTGGGCGTCGAGTTGAAGAACAACATCGTGGACTCCTGGTGGCGGAGAAACGTCTACGAGCGGGATGACATGGAGGGGCTGGACAGCGCCATCCTGATGAACCCGCTGACCTGGAAGTACTCGGGTCACGAAGAGACCTTCGTCGATCCCCTGGTAGACTGCCGGAAGTGCCAAAGCCGGTGGCGCGCCGACCAGATCGGAACTTCCTGTCCCGTGTGCGGGTCCACGGACCTGACCGAACCGCGGCCTTTCAACCTGATGTTCAAGACCCAGGTGGGCCCGGTTTCGGAAGAAGACGCCTACGCGTACCTGCGGCCTGAAACGGCCCAGGGCATATTCGTGAACTTCAACAACGTGCTGACCACGACAGCGCGCAAGCTGCCCTTCGGCATCGCCCAGGTGGGGAAGGGATTCCGCAACGAGATCAATCCCCGCAACTTCCTCTTCCGCGTACGCGAATTCGACATGCTGGAGATCGAGTTCTTCGTCCATCCCGGCACGGAGGACGAGTGGCAGGACCGGTGGCTGGAAGACCGGCTCGCCTGGTGGGAACACATCGGCGTGAGCCGCGGTTCCATTCGGATCCTTGACGTGCCGCGGGAGGATCTCGCCCACTATTCCAAGAAGACCTACGACCTCATGTACCGGTATCCCAGCCTCGGCTACGAGGAACTGGAGGGCATTGCCAGCCGGACCGATTTCGACCTGGGTTCCCATACGCGGTACCAGGAACAGTACGAACTCACGGCGCAGGTGGAGGAGAACCCGTCCAGCACGACGCGCCTCTCCTATTTCGATCCGCAGACGAACCGCCACGTGATCCCCTTCGTGGTCGAACCCTCGGCGGGCGTCGGTCGCTGCCTGCTGGCCGTCCTCAGCGAAGCCTATGACGAACCCATGGTCAAGGCCCCGCCGGAGGACAGGCTTGCCGTAGTCAAGGGCGGACTGGATGCATTCAACGCGGCTGTCGCGAAGAACGGCAAGTTGCCTGAAGAGTCGCGGGAATCCATGCTGACCTTCGGGGAGTCCATCTCGAGCGAGCTGCCGGAAAGCATGCCGCGGATCGATGCGCTCCTGTCCATGCCGGGCGCCGACCGGATCAAGGAGGGCAAGGCGCTGCGGAACCTGTCGCAGAAGGTCATCGGCGACCACTACCGGACGGTGTTGCGGCTCAGGCCCCACCTGGCCCCGGTCAAGGTGGCGGTCTTCCCCCTCAAGCGGACCGACGACCGGCTCACTGCCACGGCCCGGGATATCCGCAGGTCGCTGCAGTCCGACGGCAGGATTCGCACGGTGTACGACGACACGGGCGCCATCGGCAAGCTCTACCGCCGCCAGGACGAAATCGGCACCCCGCTGTGCGTCACGGTCGATTTCCAGACCATAGACGACCAGGCGGTGACCGTCCGCGACCGGGATACCATGGCGCAGGAACGGGTGGCCATAGGCGAGTTGAAGGATTACGTGGAGGAAAAGCTGGCATCTTGAGACGGGAAAGGAGCAATACATGGCACGCAACATTAACGTGGGCCTGGTAGGTTATTCGTTCATGGGCAAGGCGCACAGCCACGCCTTCAAGGACATGTCCTTCTTCTTTCCGGACGCGGCCGGCGTACCGGTCATGAAGGCCATCTGCGGCCGGAACGAGGAGAACGTAAAAGGCGCGGCTGCCGAGTTCGGCTGGGAAGGATACGAGACCGACTGGAAGACGCTGATCGCCCGCGACGACATCGACCTGGTCGACGTTTCGACCCCGGGCGACAGCCACGCGGAGATCGCCATCGCCGCCGCGGAAGCGGGCAAGCACGTATTCTGCGAGAAGCCGCTGGCCAACAACCTCGCCGAAGCCCGGGCCATGGCCGACGCCGTGAACAGGGCGGGCGTGAAGAGCATGGTCGCCTACAACTACCGCCGGGTCCCCGCCGTCGCGCTGGCCAGGCGGCTCATCGAGGAAGGCCGCATAGGCCAGGTCTACCACTGGCGCGCCGTCTATCTCCAGGACTGGATCATGGACCCCGACTTTCCCCTGGTCTGGCGTCTGCAGAAGGAGAAGGCCGGCTCGGGTCCCCACGGCGACCTGAACGCCCATATCATCGACCTGGCTCGTTATCTGATCGGTGAGATCACCGAAGTGACCGGCATGCAGGAGACCTTCATCAAGGAACGTCCCATCGCCGAAGAGATCGACGCGGCCCTCGGCGCCAGCGCCGGCGGTTCCACCCGCAAGGGACCGGTGACCGTGGACGACACGACCCTGGCCCTCGCCCGGTTCGAGAACGGCGCCGTTGGCTCCTTCGAAGCCACGCGGTTCGCCGGCGGCAGGCGGAACGGCAACCGTTTCGAAATCAACGGCAGCAAGGGGTCCATCGCCTTCAACCTGGAGAAGATGAACGAACTGCAGTACTACAACCGGGAAGACGAGGACCACGTACAGGGCTTCCGCGATATCATCGTGACCGAAGGCGCCCACCCGTACATGGACCGGTGGTGGCCGCCGGGCCATATCATCGGCTGGGAACACACCTTCATCCACGAGGTGTACGATCTCATGCAGGCCATAGCCGGCGCCGACGACAACCTCCATCCGGATTTCGACGAAGGCGTCCGGGACCAGGCCGTGCTGGAAGCCATTTCGCTGTCGGCGGAGCACGGCGCCTGGGTCAGAGTCGCCGACCTGTAGGCGGCCAACCTGTAAATCAAGTATCCGGCGCGGAGAGGACAGCCGCAAACCGGCGTATACCGCGCCGAAGATGACAAGGAAAGGAGCAAGCTACCATGTCTCGTCCCGTAACGCTCTTTACCGGCCAGTGGGCGGACCTCACGCTGGACACCCTCGCCGAGAAGGCGGCGGGCTGGGGTTTCGACGGACTCGAGCTGGCCTGCTGGGGAGACCACTTCGACGTGCGACAGGGCGCTGAAAGCAAGGCGTACTGCGAGGACCGCCACGCGCTGCTCGACAATCACGGCCTGCAGATCTTCTCCATCAGCAACCACCTTGCCGGCCAGGCCGTCTGCGACCTGATCGATGCCCGGCACGAAGCGATTCTCCCGCCCCACGTCTGGGGCGACGGGGATCCAGAAGGCGTGCGCAGCCGCGCGGCCGAGGAAATGAAACTGACCGCCCGGGCGGCCGCCAACATGGGTCTCGGCGTGGTAAACGGATTCACCGGTTCGTCGATCTGGCACCTGCTCTATTCCTTTCCGCCCGTGGACCCGTCGTCCATCGACGCCGGTTTCGACGATTTCGCGGCGCGCTGGAACCCCATTCTGGACGTGTTCGACGAGGTGGGCGTGAAGTACGGGCTGGAGGTACATCCCACGGAAATCGCCTTCGACATCTCCTCCTCCCAGCGGGCGCTGGATGCCCTGGGCAACCGCGAGGCCTTCGGCTTCAACTACGATCCCAGCCACTTCGGCTACCAGGGCGTGGACTACGTGGAGTTCATCCGGAACTTCAGAGACCGGATCTACCACGTGCACATGAAGGACGTCTGGTGGTCGGAGCGGGCGACCCGGGCCGGTGTGTTCGGCGGCCACGTCAATTTCGGACATCCCGACCGCTACTGGGATTTCCGGTCGCTCGGCCGCGGGAGCATCGATTTCGAGGAGATCATCCGCGCGCTCAACGAGATCGGATATCAGGGACCCCTCTCCATCGAGTGGGAGGACAGCGGCATGGACCGCGAGCACGGCGCCGAGGAAGCCTGCGCCTTCACGAAGGGCGTGGATTTTCCACCTTCCGACGTGGCCTTCGACGCCGCCTTCGCGGAAGAGTGACCGTGTGTCCCGAAGGTTGCCGCCGGTAGGCAGCCCGAGGCAGCGGTCCGAAGGCCGCCGCCGGAAGGCAACCCCTGGCGTTGTGGCGTGCGGTAATCGAGAGGGATTGATGGGACGTTGGAAATACGCCTTGATCGGCATGGTCGCGTGTTTTACGGCGGCCTGCGGATCACAGGGTGACGGATCCGGCGCGGAAACGCCGGCTTCGCGCGTCAATTCGGTGGGACGGGAACTGCCGGCCGACGCCGCCCCCCTTGGTGAGCAGTTCATCCGGCTGAGCATGCTGGAACCGTCCACCCTGGACGTGGGCATATCCCTCTTCGACGCACAGTTTAACGCCTTCCTCTTCGAATCCCTCCTGGTCTTCGACGAAGACATGGAGATCCGGGGCGCGGCGGCCGAGTCCTGGTCCGTGGCGGACGACCACGTGACCTGGACCTTCAGGATCCGTGCGGGCGCGAAGTGGAGCGACGGCCGGCCGGTGACCGCCCACGATTTCGAATGGTCCTTCCGCCGGCTGCTGGATCCCGCCAACGCCAACATCTTCGCCTACTTCTACTATCCGATCAAGGGCGCCCGGGCCTTCAACTCCGGGCTGACGGACGACGCGTCGACGATCGGCGTCCGGGCGTTGGACGACCGCACGCTGGTGATCGAAACCGAAGCGCCCTGCTCGTATTTCCCCTATATCCTGACCTTCTTCACTTCCGTGCCGGCGCCCCGGTGGCAGGTGGAGAAATACGGGATACAGTGGTCCGAACCGGAGTACTGCGTTTCAAACTCCACCTGGCAACTCGCGTCGTGG
This sequence comes from Candidatus Latescibacterota bacterium, assembly GCA_022821935.1. GTDB lineage: Bacteria > JAAXHH01 > JAAXHH01 > JAAXHH01 > JAAXHH01 > JAAXHH01. The sequence continues at coordinate 1,882 of JAJECR010000271.1, read as the reverse complement.
GACAAGAGCGTCGGTATGACCTACGCGTTGAATCCCCACTACAACGGCCCGTGGAAGGGTTACCTGGAACGTATCGAGTTCACTTTCATCCTGCCCGGCTGGCGGGGCCTGCCGGCTTACGAAAACGGCGAGTTCGACCGGATCCCCGTCCTGGGTCCTGACTATCACCACGCGCGCATGGATCCCGTCCTCAGCCGCGAGCTGATTACCTACCCGAATTTCGGGACGTATTACACGATCTTCAAGACCACCGAGCCGCCCTTTAACAACATCCGGCTTCGCCAGGCCCTCGCCCACGCGATAGACCGAGAGTCCATCTGCAACGTGGTGCTCGGCGGCGGCGCCACGCCGGCCTACGGCATGCTGCCTAAGGGCTTTCCCGGTTACCAGGCGGACCGGATCCGCCGGTACCAGGTCTTCGACCCGGAACTGGCCCGGCAAAGGCTGGCCGAAGCCGGGTATCCGGAAGGCAGGGGCCTGCCCCCGCTTGAACTCTGGGTGCGGGGCCAGCCGCCGACGCCCGACGAATGGAACGTGGTGGTCGCCATGCAGCAGATGTTCGAGGATCACCTGGGTATCGAGGTGAACCTGCGTCAGCAGTCCACCAACGCCTTCAACGCCTTCATGCGCGATCACGAGATACCGTGGGGGTTCCTCTGGTTCAACATGGACTACCCGGACCCCAGCGACATGATCGCCGTGCCGTGGCGCTCACAGCCCGCGGGATCGGGGCGGCAGGACTGGAAGCACGACGCGTTCGACCGCCTGGTGGATGCCGCCGCAAGGGAATTCGACGACGAAAAACGGGTGGCCATGTACCAGGACGCCGAGGTGATTCTGGCCGAGGAAGCCGCGGGTGTGTTCCTGCACAACATGGTCAACGCCACGTTGAGCAAGCCGTGGGTCTTGGGCATAAGGGAAAACCGGTACGGCGACCGCAGGTGGAGCGGATTCGCGCCGGCTTTCGCCACCCTCTACATCGGAAACCTCGGGGAAGGCTCGGGCCGCAGGTAAGGATCATGAAAAGGGATTCAGGTCGAATCCGGTATGGGGCCGTATCCGTTCCGCGCCTTCCGGCCAGTCCACGGGCCAGTTCCAACCCGGGATCTCGAGGCTTTCGGCCCGGACACGATGGGCGGCAGCCCGCCGGTGCTCGCCGGGCGGTGCCGTGCTGACCCTGGAGCTGTGCAGCATGGTGGGGTAATAGAACGTGACGCTTCCCTCGCCCGCCGTGCAGTCGATGGCTTCGTGCTCGTGGGCGGCGACGTAGTCCGCAAGTCCGCCAGAGCTCCCCGAGCCGTCCTGGCCGTCCGCCATTTCGAGGGGGCCTTCGAGATAGGAGCCGGGGAGGACCCTCATGGCGCCGTTCTCGATGGTCTGAGGGTCCACGTTGATGCGGACGATAATGGTTTGCTGAAAGTAGTCTTCCTTCCAGTCGATATCGCCCGGCCGGATGTGCACGTGGCCGAACTGGGTCCAGTAGCCCGTGAGGTCGGCGTCCCCGTCGTCCGGCGGATCGACGATGAAGAAGGTGTCCTGGTGCCAGCCGATCTCGGCGTCCCCGCCGGCCACCTTGTCAAACATCGTACCGATGCTCGCGTGCCTGACCGGTTCGCCCAGCGCGCGTTCCAGCACGCTTACTATGGCGGGATGCCGCGAGAACCGGAGTCCGCCTTCGCACACGGCATAGAGTTCCCACAGGAGCCAGACCGTATCCTTTGATCGGCCCAGAAGCTTGTCGGTCGGGCGCCCCTTGTAGGTTTCAACGCGGCTTGCTTCGTCGATGGTCCTGTCCAGCAGGCTTCGGAACGCCGCCATCTCTTCCGGCGAGAACACGCCTTCGACGGTCACGATGCCCTGGGCCTTCAGGACATCCACCGTG
>JAJECR010000040.1 GCA_022821935.1 Candidatus Latescibacterota bacterium | reverse complement strand
TGGTAGCCGTTTTCAGCGCTCACGGCGTGGCGGCCCGGGTCGAGCAGGACGCCGCGACGCGAAGCCTGCGTGCGATAGACGCCACCTGCCCGCTGGTGTCCAAGGTGCACGCGGAGGGACGGAGGTACGCCCGCGCCGGCTACGACATCGTGCTGATCGGGCATGAAAACCACCCGGAAGTTGAAGGCACGGTCGGGCAGATTCCAGCCAGGGTCAACGTGATCGGAGATGTCGAGGGGGTCGAGGCTTTGAAGGTGCGGGATCCGGAGAAGGTGGCTTACATTACCCAGACGACGCTTTCGGTTGACGATACGCGCGAGGTCATCGCCGCGCTTCGGCGACGGTTCCCGAGTATCGTGGGGCCGGACGTCAAGGATATCTGTTACGCGACGCAGAATCGCCAGGCGGCTGTCCGAATGGCGGCCTCGATTGTGGATGTGGTCCTGGTGGTCGGCGCCCGCAACAGCTCGAACTCGAACCGGCTGTGCGAGGTGGCCGAGGACGCGGGCGTGCCGGGCTATCTGGTGGAAGACGCATCGAAGCTCGATCCGGCCTGGCTGGAAGGCAAGAAGAGCGTGTGCATTACCGCCGGCGCCTCCACGCCGGAGGAGTTGGTCTGGGAGGTCATCGGAAAGCTGCGGGAGCACGCAACTCTGGAGGTTTCAACGATGGACGGCATTGTCGAGAACGTCCACTTCAGCCTACCCGACGGCCTCGATTCCGGCAGCCCGGGAAGCGAAAGCAAAGCAATCTGAAGGGCGAAGCGACCGGTGGACCGCGCACACGGCGGATTGCAATCGGGTTGCGCCCGGGTTGGCCGGTTGCAAGCGACTGCTGTCCGCAATTCCCACCGGGAGGCTGACCACATCCTAGCCCGCACGACGGGACGGATCATTCAGAGTGAAACAGAGGGGCTTCAGAAGCGTGGCGAGTGGTCAACGGAGGATTTCAGGAACCGGTACGTGCCTGACGACTTGGTTGCGTTTTTTGAACTGCTGCGCCGAGACCGACAAGTTGCTTAACGTTTGGGTCTAATCACTATCCACTAATCACTAGCCACTATTCACTGTTGTTTCTGGCAAGTGTCCCGGTGCACTCCAACCCGGCATTGAATGTTCTCTTCAAGCTCTTTACCTTCGGCTTACCCAAAGCGTCGGCGGCATGAGCGCGACCCCCTCAAACGGACCGACCGATAGCGATCTTGCCTGCCAGGCGCGGTTGCTGCAAGACGTTTCACGCACCTTCGCTCTCACCATTCCACAGCTCCCCCATCGCTTGCGATGGCCCGTGACCAACGCTTATCTCCTGTGCCGGATTGCCGACACCATCGAAGACGAGCCCGCACTTTCACTGGCACAAAAACAGGCATTCCTGGACCGGTTCGTGCAAATGATTGCCGGTCGTGAAGATGCGACCCTTTTCGCTCGGGACCTGAGCGCATTGTTGTCGTCATCGACCACCGAGCAGGAGCGGGACCTTGTCGCGCGCTCCAACCGCGTGATCCGTATCACTGCAAGTCTCAACTCCAGCCAGCGCGCGGCGATCGTGCGCTGCTTGCGCATCATGTCTCGCGGCATGATGGAGTTCCAGGAGACCCGGGTCCCGGTTGGTCTGAAGGACCTTGCCTGTCTGGATCGCTATTGCTACTACGTCGCGGGAGTTGTTGGCGAGATGCTCACCGAGTTGTTCTGCGACTACTCGGCCGAAGTCAACAAGCAACGGCAGGATCTGTTGGCGTTGTCGGTAGCCTACGCCCGGGGACTGCAGATGACCAACATTCTCAAGGACCTGTGGGACGACAGGCGGCGCGGCGTGTGTTGGCTCCCCAGAGACGTGTTCCGGGCGTCAGGTTTTGACTTGGAGCGTCTGGCCCCCGGCAAGGCCGATCCAAGGTTCCTCAAGGGGTTCTTCGAAATCGTGGCGGTCGCCATGCGCCAGCTCCGGGATGGATTGCGCTACGTTCTGCTCATTCCCGCCCATGAAGCCGGTCTGCGCCGATATCTGCTATGGAGCCTGGGCTTGTCCGTCCTCACGTTGCGGTCCCTTTACCGGACGCCTTCATTCGGGAACGGCCGGAACGTAAAACTGTCACGGTTGAGTGTCGTTGCGCTCGTTGTCCTGACCAGCGTTCTGGCCCGGTCGGATTCCGCCTTGAAGTTCCTGTTCACCACGGTCACCCGGGGCCTGCCCGGCACCGTGAAGATGCAAACGGCAAAGTCCTTGAATATCGGGAGCTGAGGGGTACTGTAGACCAAAGCCGATCGAAAAAAGCTGTCGCGCCGGGTCTCAGGGAGGATGTCGGATTCGTCCACGAGGAGACGTGATGCGGTCTCCGTCGCTACACGAACCGCACCAGCCTTACATTCAGTGTCCGAGTCGGACTGCCGGCGACCTTCCATTGGACCAGAATCGGGCTCTGGTAGGTGCCCCAGCCGATCTCGCCGGTCCCTTCGCCTCGGCGGTCCAAAACCGGCAGGCTGATCTCCCGCTTCATGCGCAGAAAATGGGCAAACGGAATCGCCAGCGCCCGGTTGACGAGCAGCTCCACCACCGAACGCCGGACGCCCACTCGATCCACGATCTCATTGAAGAGCTGCACGGCGTCGTACTGCGCATAGTTGAGGGCCTTGGTCGGGATGGCCAGGGGCGCCTGGATCGCCTCCTTGCCTATCCGCGCCATGAAACGAAGGGGATTTTTCAGCACTTCGCGAAGATCGTGGGTCATGAGCAGGGTTTCGTACTCGTTAACGGTCAGCCCGGCGTGGCGCTCGTTCGTCGGGAGGGACACGTCGAAGCGGCCGAATGACACCTGGTGTTCCCGGGCCAGCCTCTGAAGCTGGCTGATGAGGCCGATATGCGGGTCGCGCAGGTTCTGGGCGTCGATGGAGTGCGGCGATGCCGCCACCTGTAGCTGCACCCGGGCGACATCCTCCTCGCCGTTGTATGCGATCACCGTCGTGCGCCGGCTCCGGGTGCCGCCCGTATGGACCCCATCCAGCTCTACGAACCAGACCGGCTCGTTTCCCGACAGTTCGTAGGATGCGCAGTTCCGCAGTCCGCCCCCCATGAACATGAGGTGGGAGTCGGCGTTGAGTGGCTCGACGGCGCGCTGTTGGTCGGAGAGTTCGGTCCGCAAGTTGAGCTTGTCGTGGATGTAGCCGGCGTCGGGAGGAAAGAGCTGCTGGAAGACCTTGAGGTAATCGCGGATGTTGACGCTGTCGTGTTCGAGCAGCTCGACGAGGCGCTGGTCCAGATAGCCGGCCGTGGTGTGGTCCGAGATGTAGAACTCCTTGGAATACCGGGTGAAGTCCGACTTGAACTCCTCTCTCAACCTGCGCCTTACATCGTACAGTCCAACGCGGAAAGTCGGCTTGATGCTCAGCGTGGCATGGAAAGGCGCCCCTCCGCTATTGGTGTGCCGGTTTACCAGGATCATTGGCGGTCATCCTCATTTCTGTGCAGAGTGGTCACGAATGGATCGGTCACGACCTGCCCCGGGGAAGGATGGTATCCCCTGATATAGGGCCGGAACCAGGTCGTCCGCTACCCGAAAATTGGACCACTTAGAATATCAGAAATCCTGTTATCCCCTATTTCTTGAACAGATAAGGCCCACCATACTCAAGCAGCCGGTTGCAAGGCAAGGCATTTTCGCGCTTGAACCGGAGGCTCGAAGCCCGTGGGTCCTGCCGGAGACATGGAATACCGAGTGGCGCCGGATTATTCCGCTGCATGCTCACCCGAGGGCTTGCCACCCGTCCTTGGACGGACACGCCCCGCCCACAGCCTCCTCCGCCGGCACGACGGCGGTCTTCCTGAATACACTATTGACGTCCCGCCGCTTACCGATTGAGGGAATCATCAATAGTCATTTATTATTCACCACTATGCCCTTTTTATACACGATAGATACACATATACCTGATATATTTCTTTTGAAGACGAACTGCCTATTGGCGCGCCGCGTGTCCAAGCCTTCAATATGGCTTGGCGCGAAAAGCCGGGATGAATAGCAGTATGCTAAGATGGGAGCCAATCGCCATCAATTGGCTCGCCCCGATTCTCGATGGCCGAACCATTGTCGGACGGGGGCGACGACGCTTGTGCCGCGAAGGCTGGATGATCGGTGCCTCCGAATGACCGGCTCCCGGCAGGCGCCTCGATCGTGAGCGCCCCAATCCGGATACGAAAATCATGAATTCGGCCGCGCAATCCCCAATACGCCTCGCTGAAGAGTTGGTACTCCTGATGCTCAACGAACAGAGCGGCTACCTGGAAATGGTTCCAGGCTGGAGTTTCTCCTGCGTCATGGCCGGCGCCGTCATTGCCGATCTGGCGCTGGAAGATCGAATCGACAGCGATTTGAACCGGATGTATCTTACCGATCCCACTCCGACCGGAGACAACCTGCTCGACCCCACGCTCAAGGAGATCGTCGAGTCCCGGGAAACCTCGGACACTCAATACTGGATCGAACGGACCGCGGGCCGTTCCGACGAAATCGTGGAAACCACGCTGGATCGCCTGGTGGAGAGGAAAATTCTCGACTACGAGAGCGGTGGATTCTGGGGACTTTCGCGCTCGGTCTCACGTTCGGGAACCTACCAGACTGCCGACCTCCAAATCCGCCAGGAAGCCAAGGCAAGAGTCCTGAGCGTCATCCTCAACGACGACATCCCGGACCCGAGCGACGCCATTCTCATTGCCCTGATGCACACCTGCGGCGGTTTCAAGCTGGTGCTTTCACCGGAAGACTACGAGGAGAAGCTCGAGCGGATCGAGACGCTCTCCAAGCTGGATCTGATTGGGCGGTCGGTTGCCAGCGCGGTAAGGGACAGCACCCTGACCCCGAAGACCCGGCGTGTCATCCAGACCAAGCCCATTCCCAAGCTCGGATTCACCGACATCCTGCGACAGCGGGAATTCGTCTCGGGCAATATTCCGAAGGCGATGCACGGAATCTTCCAGAAGCACGGGCCGGTCGTGCAACTTCCCTTCAAGGTCCGAAAGTCGACTGTAGTCGCCCTGATGGGGCCGACCACCAATCAGTGGATCAACAAGTACGGGAGGTTCTACCTTCGCTCCAAGGACTACATCCAGGACCTGGAACGGGCCTTCGGCGCCACCCGAACCCTGCCGGGCATGGATGGCGCCGAGCACTACAGGATGCGCAAGACGCTGCAGGGCGCCTATTCCCGCGCTGCGCTGGGGCGAAAGCTGCCGGAGTTGTTTCACCAATGCAGACAGTCACTGCGACGATGGAACGAAGGCGAGGTCTTCGTCGCCGCCACCGCCTTCAAGAACCACGTCAGCAGTCAAATCTCGCACCTGATGATCGGGGTGGACTGCAGCCACTACGTCGACGAACTGCTTGAATATGAACACCGCGCGCTGGTGACACAGGTTCAGGGCGCATTGCCGCAGTTCATGCTGCGGACGCCGAAAATGAAACGCTACGGGAAGCGTGTCCGTGAGCTCCAGGAGGCGATAATCGCATCCCACACGCCGGCCCAGCGAAGGGGGAAACCGCCGGATCTTGCCGACGCGATTCTCGAACTCCACAAGAACGATCCACAGTTCCTGCCGGAAACGGACATCACCTTTCCGTTTGTGGCCTCAATGGTCGCCAGCATCTATCTCGGCAGCGGACTCGCCTTCGCGGTGTATTCCATGGCTCGACGCCCGGACCTGTACGCCAAGATCCATCGGGAAGCCGAGCTGCTGTTCGGCAATGGGCGTGAACCGGAAGCAAAGGAATTCACCCTCGACAGCATCGATGTCACCCACCGCCTCTGCCTGGAGTCGGCGCGCCTCTACCCCGTGATTCCCTGGCAGTTGAGAACGGTCATGAACGAATGTATCGTCAGTGGCTATGAGATCCCGGCCAAGACCATGCTGTTGATTTGCCAGACCGCCTCTCACTACTCCGGCGACCTGTTCAAGAACCCGCTGGAATTCGACATCGACCGCTATCTGCCGGATCGGGCCGAACACACCACCCCGGGCGCCTACGCTCCCTATGGCCTGGGAACGCACACTTGCCTTGGAAGTCGGTGGGTGGAACTCCAGATGACCGTCAATATCCTGCTCATCGCCTACCACCTGAAGCTGGAGGTGGTACCCGAGAGTTACAAGCTGAAATTCAATCCCTTCCCTACATCTTCCCCCAACAAGAAGATGAAGTTCCGCGTCGCTCAAATCGTGAATCCGGTCTGAGCGCCCAAGCGCCGATCGACGCCCCAACGGGTCAGGTGGCAACCGCCGAGCCGCGACGCGAGTTGGCC
>JAJECR010000092.1 GCA_022821935.1 Candidatus Latescibacterota bacterium | reverse complement strand
TGCTGCTGTTCAGCAGACAGCACTTGGAAGGCGGATCGGCTTCAAACAGATTACCGGAAGATACAGACTCCATTACGGAAATCCTGGATTACATCGAAACCTCGACCGCGGCCGACTCACTGCTCTTCGAGCTGAACTGGTCGCGGATCAGACGAGAAGTAAGACGATACGGGATCGTAGACCGGGACGATCTCGAAAGGATGCTTTACATATACCGATCGTTTTACGAAGCGCAACTTTCGATCCGATACGCCGAAACACGACTGGGAAATGGCCTGTCATATCCTACATTCAAGGACCTGATGACCAGCACGACGATAGAAGGAGAATTCGCCGGTTTCCTAAGCACGGATACAAAATTCGAATTCGTTAAAGACCTGCATCTCAGAAACTTGATCATTCCCGTCGTGGGAGACTTTGCAGGCGAGAAGACGTTGAGGGACATCGCATCTTACGCTGAAGCCCACGAAGCGGGCGTATCCGTTTTCTACGTGTCGAACGTAGAGTACTTCCTCATAAACAACTTCTACTACGTGTTCAAATGGTACGTCGCAAATGTCGATGCGCTTCCGATCGATGAACACAGCCTCCTGATACGCTCATACCTCGGCGTGGAATCCCACCCCAAGAGAGTCGACAGGCATCTGTCCACAAGCACGGTACATCACATCAGCACGTTCCTGGAGCGTTTTCGCCAGGGTGCATATACCCGTTCCAAGCCCATCTGGTGGAGGTTCTGGCCCTGGGACAGGCCATTCTGGTCGGGCGGCGGACACAGCTACTACCATCTGGTCATTATGGGAGATCTATGCCCTTGAACGCTTCTACAGACATGGGAAGTTATCCCAGCCGATGGCAACGGGTCTTGCACAATCCCAAGAAGGCATTTGCAGAGCTTGAAACCGAACATTCTGCCACTGAGTGGATGCTGATTCCGATCGTCATCATGTCGATCGTTCTTTGCGCCGGGATAGTAACTTTACCTGTTGCGCTGGACACAGAACGGGAGTTGATCGAAACGGAACTCCGGTCGTATTCAAATCTGAATACCGTTCAGCAATCTATCATTCTGCGCGAGGCATCGGAATTCGACCGTCGACAACTCGTCGGTCTTCTGATCATGCCGGCCAGCGTCTGCTTTCTGATCGTTGCGTGGTCCGTAGTCGGAAAACACTGCGGCGAACTGATATTCGGCAAGCTTCTGCCGTACGACAAGGTCCTTCCGATAACGAGCTATGCCTCGCTTGTCCTCGTACCCGAAACAGTCGTCAAGACCATACGGGTTTTGCTTTACGGGTCGCTTGATCCTGCCATCCACCCGGGCGTGTTTCTCGATGATGCGTACCTCGAAACCCTGCCGGGGATATTCCTGTCAGGCGTCGACTTATTCGGTGTCTGGTTTCTTTACCTGCTGGGGCTCGGTTTGGCTCAAACCTTCCGAGGATCATTCAAGCTCACCTGGCTCGTGCTGGGATTGGTCTGGTGTATGTGGATTGTCATTCGCAGGACCATGGAGATTATCGGTACTGTCTACGTGTAGTACAAGGGCATCATCGAAGTCATGAAAAAACGGATAGCCATTGCCTGTGTATTGGTCTGTAGCCTCTGTGCCGCATTGCTGTATTTCGCGTACAGTTCTACGGCCCGGGTTGCTTCGTTTCAAACTCACCAGGTCCGCCATGGACCGATATCCGAAGTCTTAACGGAAACAGGCACGATCCAGTACGTCAGGACCGTCCTGGTCAAGCCCACGATATCCGGCGAAGTCAGACATCTTTACGCCGATGTCGGGGATCGAATTCCAGAAGGGGAAGTCCTTGCCGTGATAGAGCCGGATCCGTCTCAGTCCCTTCAACTGTCCCGGCAACGTGCCAGGGTTGACGGTGCCCGAATAGATCTTTCAGAACAGGAAATGGCCTTTAAGAGAAAGCGTAAACTGTATGAGAGATCCCTGATTTCGTCCGAGGAATTCGACACGGCAAGAATTGAAAACACCAGGGCCCATCACAATCTCAATATGGCGGAGCTGGAACTCAAGATATTGGAATTGAAGGTGAACGTCGAGGTGGACTCCAACAGAACCCATGGCGCCGTGAGGATCCTGTCGCCGTTGACCGGTATCGTCATTGCTCGGATGGTGGAGACGGGTGAGGTCGTTGCGTCAGGCACCTCTTCGTATACCGGCGGTACGGAGATGTTCCGCATTGGCGATCCGGGCGGAATGATCGTCAGATCGGCCATTGGAGAAATAGACGCGGGACGGGTCAGGCCGGGACAGGAGGTGCGGATCCGTGTCGATGCCTACCCGGATGCAATGTACAGTGGGGTTGTCGAACGGGTGGCGCCGCTCGGAGTGCGAAGGCCCGGGAGCACGCTCGTCACCTTCGACACCGAAATCGGGATTTCGAATCCATCGTTGGAGTTACAACAGGGTATGTCCTGTGATATCGACATCGTGGTGGAGATGAATGACAGTTCGGTGCTGGTACCCGCTTCTTCAGTCATGGAAGTGGGTGATTACAAGGATGTGATCGCTGAACAAAATGATCCGGCATTGACTGGACAGGTAATCGGGAAGCGACACATCGCCTATAGATGTACCTCGGTGGATCCTGAAATACCGAAGTGTTCGGAAGCGTACCTGGAGTTATCACTGGTCGAGATCGGTATCGAGTCTGCCGAAAACGTGGAGATCCTGTCTGGTCTTGAACCAGGCGCTCACGTTGCGCTGGATGCAAGAGCGGTCCATTCCGCGCTGAATTCTAAACACCAATAGCCTCTGAATGCAACCTTGTCGGATCCGAAGGTTTATGTCCATATCGCACCATATTCATACGGTGATTACCAATCTCGTTCACTACAGGCTGCGTTCAGTCCTGACGTTACTGGGCATTGCGGTCGGTATCGGCGCCGTGACCGGAATCCTCTCGATCGGCGAAGGTCTTCACGACATGGTGATGCAGGAATTCGAATCCGTGCGCGGCGGCACGATGGTATGGGTGAGTCCAACACGATTCGTGAACCGGGAAGGGCGCTGGACGACGGTATCGGATTACGAATATCTCGTTTGGCAGGATATGCTGGAAATCGGGAGAAGATCGATCGCTGTCCGTCAATTGGTCCCTGCTGCGACATTGAATGCGGATCTCAGATACGCGAAAACATCGTATGGCGGAATCGTGTACGGCACGACGCCTTCATTTCCGGATATGTACCAATGGCCGGTTTCAACAGGTCGGTTCATTATCGACCGCGATGTCGAACGCTGGCGCAAAGTATGTGTGCTTGGCGATGAGTTGGCCACGAAAATGTTTGACGATACCACGCCGGTCGGCAAGGAACTGAAACTGAATGGACAGAGATTTGCCGTGATCGGTGTCATGAAGCCCAAGACCGTTTTCAATGAGAGCTGGGGAAACCGTGTCTTCGTTCCGATTACAACGGTCCAGAAACGGATGCTCGGGCATGAAGGCTTCGATCAGTTGTCCATTAAGGTTGCGGATATGAGTATGATGGATAGTGCAGTGGATGACATCGAAGCGGCCTTAAAATCCAACCATGGCGATGCGGCTGGCTTTGACATAGTCAATGGCAAAAGCGCAATGGATCAGATAGGAGACGTGATAAACGCTGTTAAATCGTCGATTGCAGCCGTAGCGGGCATCTCCCTGATGGTGGGTGGAATCGGGATCATGAATATGATGCTGGTCTCCGTTACAGAACGGAGGCGGGAAATAGGGATCAGGAAGTCAGTGGGGGCAAGACACGTCGACATCGTGAAGCAGTTTACGCTGGAAGCCATAAGTATCAGTACGTTGGGAGGGCTGCTGGGGTTATCGTTGGGACTGGGACTTGGTTCGGTTTTCTCCTTTGTCTTGAATCAGGCCTGGGATCTCAGCTTCACGAGCGGAACGTCGGTTTCCAATGTCCTCATGTCGCTGGCGATTTCACTGGCAATAGGCCTATGTGCCGGTATTTACCCCGCCTTGAAGGCGTCGCAGTTGAGCCCGGTGGATGCGATGAACCAGGAGTGAGTCCCGTATGCCCGGCTGTAATCTTCCTCACCGGCGCGGACAACCTGCGGATAGCGCCAACTGCGCGCTATTCCACCGTTTCCACCCTCTCCAGCCGCTCCTCCAACGTCGGATGCGTCCCCAGCTTCGTCAGGATCTTCCTCGGCGGTTTCAGTCGGTCGTTCAGATGATGCAGCCGGTACAACGCTTGCGTATAGCTGTCAATACCTACCCATCTGGCCGCGGTCGCGTCCGCCTGGTATTCGTGCCGTCTTGAAAGCGGGAACAAGACGAGGAGTGCAAGCAGGTAGAAGTTCACTGCGGTCAATCCGCCACTCGCCCACATTTGCCAGTACTCGTCGATAGTCTGGAAATAGGCGTTAAGGTCAGTCAGCCGTATGAGTACCTGGACCACGCACATCCAGAGTAAGACGGCCAGCAACATCCTGGGCATGTGTTTGTGCTTCACGTGCGCCAGTTCGTGGGCGAAGACTGCCGAGATTTCTTCTTCATTCATTCTTTCCAGGAGCTTGTCGGTGAAAAAGATGTACCGGGCCTTGCGAAACAGGCCGGACACGGCGGCGTTGGCCGTCCTGCCTTTTATGGCGTAGATCTTTTCGGGCCTTATGCTCATCCCGGTTACGGCTATCAAGCGTTTCAAAGAGCGGTCGATCCGCTCGTCCTTCAGCTCGTAGCCGCGGAAAATGAGTCGAATCAGGTAGGGAGCACAGACGAACGAACAGGCATTGCCGATGGCCGCGCACAGGGCGATCAGGACGACGAATGAAATCGAACCCGGCTCTACAAATCCCGGGGCCAACTCGTCGAAGGCACTGTGCATGATATACAGAGAAGCGATGATTATGATCACCGCGATCAGCAGGCCGCACATGATCGTTGCCCCCATCAGGCCGGCTTCGACCAGCTTCTCGCGCCAGTTTAACCGGATCACGTCATCATCGTCCCGCATCGCCGCGTCCACGTTCGGTTCCCGGACTCCTTGCGGACCCTGATTTTTTAGTGGATTGCCGTTGGTGGCGTCATGCATTTCGAATGCTCCGGTTTGCTGGTCAGACGGGATTCGCCGCCCGGGAACCGCATCAGATTCCCCAAATACGGGCACTCCGAAGAGAGCACAAGACGGGGCGCGGGCGAACCACAGAGGTACGACGAGGTTCCGGTATGCGTGTTCACCGATTCGTATAGATGTATATTCTACGCCCCATAACACACGTTTGCAAGATCATTAATTGAATATACCTATCTATTCATGTATATTCCATCCGAATCCTGCCGAAGCACCCAACCTGCTCTACCCGAAAACGGATGCCCGGTCGAACCGATCGATACGGAATGCGGGATCGAGCAGGGGACGAGGATCACATGAAATGGACTTCCGCGAAGGCCATCGTCCTCCTGCCGGCGGCGGCCACGATCTACGTCCCGGGTGCGATATTTTGGGTATTGGCCGACACGCCGGATGCACTCTCGCCGCCGGCGCCCTCCCAGGTCCGGTTCTGGATCGGGATCGCGATGGCGATGGACGGCCTGTTCCTGGCCGCCTGGACCATGATGCTGTTCGACAGGGTCGGCAAGGGTACGCCGGCGCCATGGTCCCCGCCGGAGAAACTGGTCGTCCTCGGACCCTATCGCCACGTCCGCAATCCCATGAATTCGGGTATGCTGCTCATAATCGGAGCCGAAGCGCTTCTTTTCGGTTCATGGCACCTGGCGGTCTGGATGTGCGTGTTTTTCGTGGTGTGCGCGGTCTACTTCCCGTGCTACGAGGAGCCGGGCCTCGAGCGACGGTTCGGAGACGCCTATCGTCTGTATAAGGCAAACGTACCGCGCTGGATACCGCGGCTGCGGCCCTGGGAAGCGCCGTGACTGGCTCTGGCGTCTGAATCATTTATAGCGTGACAAAAAGGGTGTGGTATCGAATGTATCTTCCCCCTGGTATACCGGCCCAGCTTCCTTTCCTGCTGGTGTTTCTGGCGGTGACTGCATGCGGCAGCGGCGGTGAAACACCCGTGGCGACATCCGACTGCGTGGAATGCCACCGGGAAACCACCCCCGGCATCGTCACGGACTGGGAACTCAGCACGCATAGCACGAATGGGGTGGACTGCGCCATGTGTCATGGAGGTGAGCACCGCACGAAGGACGACGTCGCCCTGGCCGGGGTCGCCACGCCCGACGTGTGCGCCACGTGCCATCCGATCCAGGTCGAGCAGTTCGCGGGGGGCAAGCACGCCCTCGCGTGGGCCAGCATGAACGCCATGCCGACGACCCACTTTCTGCCGATGGCCCTGACGGAGGGGATGAAGGGCTGCGGTGGATGCCACCGCATCGGCCTCAAGACTGAGGAAGAAATCAGGACGATTAAGGCGCAGGACGGGCTGTTCGGCCTGTCGTCCTGCGATGTCTGCCATACCCGTCATCTCTTCTCGGTGAAAGAGGCCCGGGAGCCCCAGGCGTGCAGGACGTGCCATATGGGCTTCGACCATCCGCAGTGGGAGATGTACTCGTCCTCCAAGCACGGCGTCAGGCACCTTCTCAAACAGAACGGCACGCTGCCGCCGCACGCCTCGGCGCCCACGTGCCAGACCTGCCATATGCCCGAGGGAGACCACGGTGTGCGGACCGCGTGGGGGTTCCTGGCCGTCCGCCTGCCCCTGCCGGAAGACCCGCAGTGGGCGGAGGACAGGGTCACTATACTGCAGGCGCTCGGCGTACTGGATCCGGAGGGTAACCCCACGCCTCGCCTGGAGGTGGTCAAGCAGGCCGACGTGGCCCGGCTGACCGAGGAAGACTGGCAGCGGGAGCGCGACCGCATGACCGGCATCTGCGAGCAGTGCCATTCGGCGAATCTCGTGCGGGCCGAACTTGAGAAAGGCGACGAAATGATCCGCGAGACCGACCGGCTCCTGGCCGAAGCCATCCGCATCGTCGCCGCACTGTACCGGGACGGGATACTGGCCCAGCCCGAACATTACGCCTACGGCTATCCCGATCTGCTGGCGTTCCACGACGCGCCTACGATGATCGAGCAGCGGCTGTTCAGGATGCACCTGGAGCATCGGATGAGGGCGTTCCAGGGTACCTTCCACAACAATCCGGATTACGCGTTGTGGTACGGCTGGAGCGAAATGGTGCAGGACCTGACCGAGATCAGGGCACTCGCCCGGGACCTGCGGGAAAACACCGGCCGACGCGGCAATGCGGAGTAAGTGGCCGGTGCGGCCGAAGTGACCGGCGCGGTCGAATCAGATGGAGCAGTTGAAACGGCTGGTGCGGTCGAAGTGACTGGCGCGGCCTGGGACTGGAGTCGAACTGAGTGACTGGATACACCGTCAGCCTGATCGTCCTGGCGCTCGCCACGCTCGCCATGATCGCGGTACTCCTGCGAAGGCCGGACATGGCCGCCTCGGCCGGTGGCATGATATTCGCGTTTTTTACTTTCTTCCTGCTGCCGGGCACGGCACTGCTCGGTGGTGCCGTGCAGCACTACGAGCAGGCCAAGACCACGGAATTCTGCGTCTCCTGCCACGTCAATCAACCCTACGTAGAGAGTCTCTACATCGATGACGGCCGGTTCCTGCCGGCTGCGCATTTCCAGAACAAGCGCGTCCCCGCGGATCGTGCCTGCTATGCCTGCCATTCGGACTACACGATGTTCGGGGACGTGGACGATAAGATCCGGGGCGTGCGGCACGTCTGGCACAATGTCTTGGGGACCTGGTCTAAACCCGTCGCGTTGTACAAGCCTTACGAAAACACGGCCTGTCTCGAATGCCACGCTGGTGCGCGTTCATACGAGGAGCATCCGGAACACCGGCCTTATCTTCGGGAGCTTCTCGCCGGCTCGAAATCATGCGTGATGTGCCACAATCTGGTGCACGAGGTGGACAAGCTGGACCGATTCGGGAGATGGGAACCGGAGGTTGGCGAATGAGGGGTCTGCGGAAGGCCGGCCAGGGAGGGGGATTCGCCAGGCGCCTTTTTGTATCGGGCTGTCTGATCGCGGTGGGCCTGGTCGTGGTATTGGCGACCCTGTTCTGGAACCATCCGGTCTCGATGACCCTGTTCCTTTGCCTGGGCGCCGTGCTCGTCCTCGCCGGCATGGCGCTTTTCCTGTGGTCCGTCGTCTCCGGCCGCGGGTGATGGTTCCCGCGAAACCAGTATAGCTATTCCTCGGCGTCGTCGATTCCCTCCACGTCGTCGATTCCCTCGGCGCCTGCGGTATCTTCAGCGTCCTCGCTATCCTCCGCGTCCTCGATCGGATGCAGATCGATCGGCGTGAGCACGCCGTAGAATCCGTATTTCTTGCCTCGCCGATCACCTTTCCCTGGCGGAAAGTACGCTTCGATCAGGGCCAGCAGCCTCCTGCCGAATTCGGCCGCCTGTTCTTCCGACAGACGCGCTCGGTTGTGGTTGACGGATATCTGGTAACCCGGGCCGTACATCCCTTCCGTTGCTTCGCGAAAAGCCTGGTTGAACTGGAAGGCTACGTCTGATGGTATGGCCTCTTCTTGTATGGCCTCTTCCTGCCGATCATCCGATTCGAGATGCTCACGGACGCGAATCGCGCCTGCCGCCGGCAGGCAACGCCGGTCCCCGGGGTGCGCATCTTCTTCCAATACGACGACGCCTGTTTGTTCCAGCTTTTTCAAATGGTACAGTATACGGGCGTCGGTGATGTTCAAGGCCCGTGAAATCTCGGCGACCGACTTTCCCGCGCCAAGGATTTCGAGCATGCGCCAGCGTAGGGGATCGAGGATTACGTTGGCGCGGTCGTCTTCGATGACGAGTGCCGCGTCCTTCGATAAACCGAAGGGGAAGCTCAGTTCACGCCAGGTGGTCATTTGGACCTCCGCTATTGGGAGTCATGGTATGGCTCGGGATTCGAAAGGATGTCATATATCTGAATAGCCTGCTCATTGAAGAGAGCATCTGTGCTACTTAATTTAATGGAAGAGGCGAGCCTCGTTGGTTTATATTTGATGACGTTCGGCTGTAGTCATGCGGCAGCACAGAGGATAAGCATAAACAAACGGGGCAGTTGGTGGACCGGAGTGTAATCCAGTACTACGAGAAGATCGAGAACGAATCCGATCGCCTGGACAGGGGAACCGCCCGGCTGGAAGGCGAAAGGACCAGGGCGTTTCTCCGGGAACACCTGCCCTCACCGCCGGCCTGCATCCTCGATGTGGGTGGTGGCCCGGGCGCCTACGCGTTCTGGCTGGCCGAACAGTCCTATGAAGTGCATCTGTTGGACATTGTCCCGCTCCACGTCGAGCAGGCAAAGGAACGCGATAAAGATGGAATCCTGAAGAGCGTGGCAGTCGGCGACGCCAGGACCCTGGACTTCGAGACGGATTCCGTGGACGCGGTCCTTCTTCTGGGGCCACTGTACCACCTTCCGGAGCGGCCGGATCGGATCGAGGCCCTTGAGGAATCCCTTCGCGTGCTGAAACCAGGGGGCGTTCTGGTCTGTGCGGCTATTTCCAGGTTCGCTTCGCTCCTGGACGGCATGAGAAAGGGATACCTGTTCGATCCGGTGTTTTCCGGGATAGTCTTGAAAGACCTGAACGAAGGGCGCCACGAAAACCCGGGAATGGATCCCCGCTACTTCACCACCTCCTGTTTCCACCGGCCTGAGGAACTTGAAGAAGAGATCGCGGACGCGGGGTTCGACCTGGTGAAGACCATCGGACTGGAAGGCCCGGCCTGGCTTCTCGGTGATTTCGATGACCTGTGGGCAGACCAGTCAAAACGCAATGAGCTGCTCACCTTCCTGAAGCTGATCGAGACGGAATCCTCGCTTGTTGGCGTGAGCGCTCACTTCCTCTCCGTTGCGAAGGCGCCTTGATTGTTCTGACATTCCATGAAGTGTTCTGATCTACCTTGAAGTGCCTTCCGTTTCGTAGAGGCAACAACCTTGACGATTTCAGCGATATCTTTTGATGGCGACATGACTCTGTGGGATTTTCAGAAGGTCATGAGGCATTCATTGAATAAAGCACTTGTGGAACTGCGCAGGCTGGTTCCTTCACAGCGCGCCCAAGACCTCTCTGTGGAGGAAATGATTACCATCCGAAACCAGGTTGAGGAAGAAGTAAAAGGCGAGGTCTGGAACCACGAGGAAATCAGGCTACTCGCATTTGAGCGGACGCTCGAAAGCGCAGCATGTCCGGACCGTGAACTGGCTGCCTATCTGAATGGGTTGTACCTCAGACATCGTTTCGAAGACGCTGAACTGTATCCCGATGTCGAACCCACACTCGATCAATTGGCCGCTCACTTCAAGTTAGGCCTGCTTTCCAACGGGAACAGTTACCCAGAGCGGTGCGGGCTTGAGGGACGTTTTGCCTTCGTGGTCTTTTCGCAGGATGTGCGCATTAAGAAACCCGACAGGAGGATCTTTGAGATAACCGCGCAGAGAGCAGGTTGTCCGATGGAGGAACTTCTGCATGTGGGTGATTCGCTCGAGAACGATGTCGCGGGGGCCCGCGACGCTGGTGCGCGGACTGTCTGGCTGAATCGCGAAGGTTTAGCAAACGACACAGGTATCCGGTCTGACCACGAGATCGGATCGTTGAGTGAATTGCCTAGAATACTGGGCGTTTGACTGTGGATGTCTGAGGTAACGGAACGGATTATTCGATCCTTACTTGAATTGAAACCTATTGTCGATAAACTGAAACGGACACGTTTCTCTTAACATCCCGGCAATCGGATCCGGACCATTTTCAACTCGCTTTGAAGAAGTCAATATGCCTGTCATATCCCAAAACCCCATCCTCACAATAGAAGATGCTGAGCAGATCAAAATTGCTCTGCCTGACAGGATCGATTGGGAAAACTTCTATACCTCAGGAAAACGGAATCCTCCATTCCTCACAGATATGCCGGACGAAAACCTGGCCGCGTATTTCGAACAAGGTCGCCTTAACCCCGGCAATGCCGTTGATCTGGGTTGCGGGAACGGTCGGAACGCGGTTTATCTGGCAAAAAGAGGATGCCGGGTTGACGCGATTGACCTGTCGACGTCCGCTATCGGGAAAGGATGTTCGCTGGCGAAACAGGCGGAAGTAGACGTCAACTTCATTGTCGGATCAATCTTTGATGTATTGTTGGGGGAAGGCTACTATGACTTTGCTTACGATAGCGGTCTTCTGCATCACCTGCAGCCTCATCGCCGACCATACTACCTAGACTTAGTTCGAAAGGCACTCAAACCGAACGGTGTATTCGGGATGACCTGTTTTGACACGTCAGCCGGAGTTCCGAAGGAAGACTGGGAGATTTATGAAGAGGGTGGCATGCCGTCGGGAATCGGTTACTCCGGTGATAGATTGAGAAGGATTCTGCAGCACTTTTTTGAGATTGTCGAGTTTCGGTCCATGAAGGTACAATCTGAAGACAGTGGGTTATTTGGCATGGACGGACTATGGGCTATTCTGATGAGGCCTTTGCATTCATGACGCATTTACCAGAACAAACGTGATGGCCGACAGATTTAAACTGATCGCGGACGTTCACGTTTTCCTAAGGAACGACCGTAACGAGATTCTGCTACTGAGGCGCGTAAACACCGGATATGAGGATGGAAACTACAGCGTGGTCGCCGGACATCTAGACGGTCACGAGGAGGTGTTAGGGGCGGCTGTCCGGGAGGCCAAAGAAGAAGCAGGTATC
Source organism: Candidatus Latescibacterota bacterium (assembly GCA_022821935.1). GTDB lineage: Bacteria > JAAXHH01 > JAAXHH01 > JAAXHH01 > JAAXHH01 > JAAXHH01. The sequence continues at coordinate 7,720 of JAJECR010000092.1, read as the reverse complement.
GAGATTCGGGCTACGGACCTCGAAGTGGTCGGTGTTATGCACAGGAAGGAAAACGATGAAAGGATTTCGTTTTTTCTGACCACGTCCATATGGTATGGAGACATCGTCAACGCGGAGCCGGAAAGGTGTGATGACCTGTCCTGGTTTACCATAAACGATTTGCCAGTTAATACAATTCCCTATATCAGGCGAGCCATTGACAACCATCTGAAGGGAGTGTTTTTCGACAGCTTCGGTTGGCGGTAGATCAGAGTCAACCCCTCCCCCCCACCGGAATTCCGTATCGCTGCAGCGTGGTCTCGAGCGTCGGACGCCCCAGGCGGATCCGGCCGTCGTTCAGCAGGTAGGAGAACAGGTACCCGGCGCCGAGCATGAGGATCCCGATGAGGAAGCAGTACATGACCGCCCGGTCGGGATAGACGTCTTTCAGGTATCCCACGTACAGTGGCCCGAAGATCCCCGCCGCGGCCCACGCGGTGAGCACCGCGCCGTAGATGGTGGACATCTTCTTCGTGCCGAACACGTCGAGGACGAAGGAAGGCATGGTGGCGAAACCCCCGCCGAAGCAGAGCAGCACGTAGCAGACCAGGGCCGAGAAGATCCAGGGATTGGTCTCGGTCATGAGTATGCCGAAGACCACCATCTGGCTGCCCAGCAGCACCCTGAAGACCGTAACCCGCCCGAACCGATCGGAAAGCAGTCCCCAGAAAAGCCGTCCCAGGCCGTTGCAGATCGAACTCACCGCGATGAGCGTGGCGCCGTACTCGGCCAGCGTGGTCGGTTCGATGGAATCATCCGCCAGGCCCCAGATCTCCTGCAGGATCTCCGACTGGAAACTGACGACCGAAATACCGGCCGCGATGTTGAAGAAGAAGACAATCCACATGAAGACGAACTGCGTGGTGCCCAGGTAGGCGCGCGCGTACTTGGGTTCGTCGGCGTCGTCCGAAGCGGTCGTCCCGGCAGTCGATGCCAACGAAGCCGGCGGATCGGTCAGGGCCAGGCTGCAGGGGATGAGTATCAGCGCGAAGATGATGCCGAGCCAGATGAAGACAGCGGGCAGGGCACCCGCGGTCCTGACGATGAGGAAGGGCGCCAGGCCCTTGCTGAGCAGGAAAGCCCCCACGCCGAAGCCCATGACGACGATCCCGGTGGCCAGTCCCTTGCGGTCCGGAAACCACTTCGCGACGGTGGCGACCGGGGTCACGTATCCCAGCCCGATGCCCGCTCCGCCGATCACCCCGTAACCGAGATAGAACAGCGGGATAGAGTTCAACTCCAGCGCCATGCCCGAGATCAGGTACCCGCTCGCAAACATGAAGCTGCCGATCAGCGCGAGTTTGCGGGGTCCCATCTTCGGCAGCATGTTCCCGGCCCACGCCGCCGACACGCCCAGCGTAAAGATGGCGATGCTGAAGGCCCATGCCGTTTCGGTGTGGGTCCAGCCGATCTGGCGCACCAGTATCGTCTGAAAGAAGCTCCAGGCGTATACGGTGCCGAAGCAAATCTGAAGCGCCGTGCAGAAGAGCGCGATGGCGCTTCGGGGAATGCGCATCGCTTATCCTCCTCCTAACGGACGTTCTCCGGCGGCGCGCCAGGCGCACCGGAACCGGACGGCTGGTCGGAGATATGGCGGAAGAGGCGGGCGAGGTCGCCTACTTCGTCGTCGCGTCCAAGGAGATCGTCGGCCGACGTTTCCGTCTCCTTGTTGCCTGCGATGTTGACGGCATAGGCGAGCAGTTCCGCCAGGGGTTTCGCGGCGAGATTGACCAGCCAGATCGAAGCGAGGACGCCCACGACGAGGAAGATACAGATGAGGATGACCTGCTGGCCGATGGCGCGCTGTATCTTGAGGGCGACCTCGTCCTGGTCCATGCCGACGTGCACCGTGCCCGCGACCCCGGCCAGGATGGGGCTGCCGACCTCAAGGAAGTCACCCAGGCCCGGTATGCTTCGCTCCACGGGTTCGGTGCTCGCATGATCGCTCGCGAGGATTTCCTCGGGAATGCCCGGCACAAAGGTATGGGCGAGGTACTCGCCGTTCTCGCTGGTGATATAGATGTACCGGATGCCCTGGATCTCGACGAACTGGTCGATCATCGATTGCAGCGTGGCCAGATTTCGGTTGAGCAGTATGTCGACGCTGGAGTCGGCGATGCTCTTGGCAATGTTCTGGCTATTGGTCTCGTACTCCGCCGTCAACTGCGTATCTACAGTGTATATACACAGCGCGGACGTGGAGAGGACGATGATCCCGAAGAGCAGGAAGATACCGAAGCGGGTGCGCTGGAACAGCTTTTGGATTTTCATGCTATGAAAGCCAGCCTTGCCAGTCGTCCAGGGTCACGAACCGGCCCTCCCGGACAACGGTGTAATAGACCGTTTGCAGCCCCTGCCGGCGGTCCGGCCCGAAGGAGACCCGCTCGCCGATCCCGAGATCGTAATCCTGCACCGAGAAAACCGCTTCTTCCAGTCCTTCCCGGTCGGGGACTCCGCCCAGGCGCCGCAGGATCTCGGTCATCAGCTTGGCGTCCAGAAAGCCCTCGAGACTGACGAAGCTCTGCGGAAACGGGCTGTAAGGCTCCTGTACGAGTTCCTCCGGAACCGCCGGATCGTAACGCGCCATCAGCTCCCGGTACTCCTGCACGGCCGGTATGGAAGTGTCTTCGTAACTCGGCACCACCTGGGAGTTGACGAGATAACGGGAATAAGTCTCCACGTCCTCCCCCAGGTCGCTGAGCAGTTGGAGCATGTTTTCACTGCCCACGAACGAAAGATTGGCGATCGGTACGCGGAGTTCGCGGTCGATGGCATCCCGGGCGAAGGCCGCGCAGGCCGCGTACGACCCGATGCAGATGACGGCGTCCGGGGAATTGGCCTTGAGAATATCCACCTGCTCCCGCATGCTGCCGGAGAAACGCTGGCCCCGCCGGTACGTCGCCTCGCCCGCGAGTGCTTCGCCGTGCCTGCCTAGGGCCGCCCGGACCCCGGCCCAGCCGCTTCTGCCATAGGCGTCGGCCTGGTAGAACACGCCGATCCGTCTTTTCCCCGCGGCGAGGAAATTGTTCACGAGTCCGGCCGTCTCCTGTCGGTAGGACGCCCGCAGGTTGAAGGCGAAATCCCCGTAAGGCGGCTCGCGCTGAGGCTGGGCGCCGGTGAAGGGGAAGAACAGGTAGACCTGCTCGTCCTGGAACTTCTTAAGCAGGGGCAGCACGCGCGTAACGGTCGGCGTGCCCACGTACCCGAAGAGCAGGAACACGTTGTCTTCGAGCATAAGCTTCATGGTGTTCCGGACACAGGGGTCCGGCTGGTATCCGTCGTCGTACAGCTTCAGGGTGATCTTGCGCCCGGCCACGCCCCCGTTGTCGTTGACGTAGTTGAAGTAGGACATGGCCCCGCGGTACAACTCGCTGCCCAGTCCCCTGGAGGGACCGGAAAAGGCGGCCGACATGCCCAGGACGATCTCATCGTCCGTCGCGCCTTCAAAGCCGGTTGCGCTTCCTGTTTCCTGTGCTGCGACCATGTTCAATCCCCCCAAAACGGTATCGGTACCTTTCCTGCCCGTCCAGCCCGCGCAGGAGACCGCCAACAAACCCGCGAGGCCGCGGCGCAGCATGGTCCTCCGCGTCAGCAACGGCGCGCGCGAACCGGGCTTATCTCCTGATTGACCGTTACCGTCACGCACTTTCATACGTTTCCTCGTCATCAAATGAGCCGCGAGGATTCCTGTGCCTGCATCTCACGGCCGTCCGGCACCCGTATCCGGACCGGTACTTTGACTATACCGGGAATCGCAATACGAAGTTCTGGTTTGGGAAATGTACTAATTGTTTCCGTCTTGGAAACTGTTGTAATGATTCAAAATGATAAGACCGGGACTACCCCGTTGCAAGGTATTTTTGTGACCGTGAGCAATACCCTGGGGGACCTTGAGCCACTTCAAACATCGGGTAACAGACTGCCGCCTCCCAGAGAAGATCCTACCTGCGCATTATACTCGGATCGAACGCGTACTCGCTGTACGGTTCCGGCAGGCCGTTGTCCGCCACCTCTTCCATCACGTCGCAGAAGTAATCGAGCTCGGGCAGCGTGGTGTACAGATTCGGTGTGATACGAACCCACGTACGGCCGGTGTCCTCCCGGTCATACCGGCCCCGGGAAGTCCGGACGTGATGTTCATTCCAAAGGTAGTCCCGCATACCGGTCGGATCGGCCCCTTCGATACCGACCCCCGCGATACAGCAGCTCATTTCAGGGGCCGTTGACGTATAGAGCTTTATCCGAGGATGTTTCCGAAGCCGTTCCGCCCAGTAATTCTTCAGGTAACGAAGCCGTTCTTCCTTGCGTTTCGGCTCGATGGCGTTATGAAAAGCGACGGCCTCGCCGATGGCGAGGAACGGCGGCTGGGGTTGGGTACCGACGGACTCATATTTCTGCATGCTCGTCAGGGGGTTGAATCTGAGACTCATGGTCGGGCCGTACAGCGGCTCGATCTTCTCGACGTGCTCGCGCTTCATGTACAGCAAGCCGGTCCCTTTCGGCGCACTGAGCCACTTGTGCAGGCTCGTTCCGTAGTAGTCGCAGTCCAGGTCCGAGACCTTGAAATCCAGATGGGCGACGGCATGAGCACCGTCCACGATGACTTCGATTCCGTGCCGATGGGCCAGGTCGCAGATTTCCCGGATCGGAAACACCTGGCCGGTGGTGTACGTGATGTGGGACACCAGGATCACGCGGGTCTTCGACGTAATGCCATTTTCAATGACCTTCACCAGCTCATTCATGGATCCTGCGGGAAAGGGTACCGGCACTTCGACCAGCTTGATCCCTTCCTTCTGCTCCCGATTCCGCACGACCCGCACCAGGGAAGGATAATCATGGGTCGTAGTGAGGACTTCGTCGCCCGGGTTCAGCGGGATGCCGTACAGGACCGTCTTGAGCGCTTCGGTGGTGTTGCGCACGAAGGCGATTTCATCGGCACTGCTCCCGAACAGCCGCGCCAGGGACTTCTTCACGGTGCGCACCTGTTCCCTGGCCTCATCAATGTACACCCCGTACGGGCCCTGTTCCTGTTCCCATATGTATCGGACGAACGCTTCGGTAACGACGCGGGGCGAAGGGCAGGCATATCCGTTATCCAGGTTGATCTGGCTGCGGCTTACGGTAAACGCCTGCTTGACCTCGCGCCATAGTCTCTCGTCGCGGGAGGCCTCATGCGGCGTGAGATCCGCTATTTCACTCACCGCGGCCTCAACGCCCCGGAAGGAATCGGGGCCAAGGAACGTGGCCAGCCCGGCCGTCACGCCGGCGGTCTTCAGGAAATGCCGCCGTTCCATGATATTCGGGCGTCCCGTGGGACGGTCGTTTGCATCGTTTTCCGATCTCATGACAAAACTCCTTTGATCTTCGAGGTCGCACCGGCATCCTCAATCCAGCATCCTGGTTTCGGCGCGATGCTTGCGAAGGGAATGCATCCTTGACTGAGTAATAAACAGTTTTACACATTGGATTCCCAGGACATTCAAGACGGAATGCGCCAACCTGTCGTTTCGACCAGGAAAGTGATCCATCCATGGACACACGCTTGCGGAAGAGCATGAACGAGTATTACAACGAACGGGCGGCTGAGTTCGACGAGATCTACACGCTGGGAAAGCCGCCCGGTGCGGTCACGGATCCAGAGTTGTACATGGAGGAGGCCCGGTCCCTGGGGCAACTCGTTCGGGAACACTGCCGCGGCAGCGTCCTGGATATCCCCTGCGGAACGGGCTACTGGCTACAGTTTTACGCTGCGAATTGTTCGGCGATCACGCTTGTGGACCAGTCGGAGAACATGCTCGGGGAGGGAAGGGAGAAGGCGCTCGCTCATGGCGTCGAACCGATCACCCGAGTCATGATGTCCGACGCCCTTGATGTGTTGCTGGAAGACCGGTCCTTCGATACCGTACTGGTGGGGTTCTTTCTCAGTCACGTCACGGACAGCCAGATGGGTCCATTTCTCCACAGACTGCGGAACGCGCTGAGGCCGAGTGGCCGCGTGCTCATCATGGACTCCAGTTGGACGCGCTACCGCGAATCCCGTCCCAAGGAAGGCACCACGGTTCGCACGCTCAATGACGGGCGGCAATTCGAGATCTACAAGCGGTACTTCGAAAGGGACGATTTCGACCGGTTTTCGGAATCCTGCGAAATGGATTTCACCGTGCAATACGAGGGAAAGCTCTACCTCGGCGTCACGGGAACGAGGCGGGAATGAGCGGTAAAACCCACGACCGGCGACCAGCGCCGGATTCGGACAACCGGGGACGCGCGCCCAATTCGCGCGACCGGGTACTGACTCCGGGTCCGCGTGCACGGCGACCCTGTCCCGATCCGGGTAAACTGCAAACGGACATACTGTATCGGGCGACTATCGACTATTACAACCTGCGTCAGGTCCACGGCGACATGCCGCACAAGACTCCCCGGGGGCCCGCGCCTGATCTGCCCGCCGAACAGGCCAGGATAGTCCGGGAATCGCAGGAGGCCATGCGCGGCCGGAAGGTGCTCGAGGTTGCGAGCGGCACGGGATCGGCGACCCGGGAAATCGCAGAAACAGCGGTGTCGGTCACGGGGGTAGAGATCGCTACCAACATGCTGGACCTGGCCGCGGAAAGCGACAACCCGCCCAACGTCAGTTATCTGGCCGGCGACGCCTTCGACCTTGGATCCATCGCACCAGGCAAGTCTTTCGACGGCGGTTTCGCGGCGGGATTCCTGCACACCTGCCCTGCCTCGAGGTATGCGGAGTTTCTGCATGGCTTCCACGCACGGCTCGAGGAGGGTGCTGTCGTGTTCATGCGGTCATCCAGACCGACAAGCCCCGATGCCGTAAGCAGGCTCTTCAGGGTCGAAGGCCACGAGGACCAGTTCATGACGCGGCAGTTATCCGATGGTTCCGAGTACATTATGGTGGAAAACGACCCGACTGAAGAAGACCTTAGACAAGTGTTCGAGCCCCTGTCCCGGAACCTGGAGATTCACATCGGCAACTACTGGTGGTGGATCCGTTACGAGTTGCCCTGAGGCGGCGTCATGTACGAAATCGTACGACATGGGCGCGCGGAGGAACTCCTCGCACTTTCCGGCGCCTTCCTCGAAAAACGCGAAAGCGAGAACAACATGCCCCTGGGCCTGGCGCACACGCTGGCCAGGGATCCCCGGTACTACGGCGACGAGCCCCCGTTGCTCCTGAGCATCCTGGAGAATGGCGGCCCGGTCGGCGTAGCGGTCAGGACGCCGCCGAGCAGAATCGTCCTGAGCAGATTCGACGGAGAAATCGATACTACCGTGGACCGCCTCGTCCGTCACCTGCAAAGCAGGGAAGGGCAGGTGCCCGGCGTGGTGGGGCCTGAGGTCGAAGCCCGGAGCTTTTCGAGCCAGTGGATCAGGACTTACCCGGGAACTTCAGCCATACTGCTAAAGCGTCTGCGGGTATTCGAGGCTCGAAGCGTCGTCGATGCGCCCCTTGCGCCAGGCGGACTGCGCCTGGCCGGAATGGAAGATCGCAGTCTGATGGCGAAGTGGATCGCGGAGTTCTCCCGGGAGGCCAATAACGAGGAATCCGAACCGGAAAAAGCGGAACGCAGCGCCGAGCGGTACATCGCGGAGAGAAACCTGTACATCTGGGATCACGACGGACCGGTATCTATCGCCAGGCAGTCGCGGACCATGATAAACG
>JAJECR010000129.1 GCA_022821935.1 Candidatus Latescibacterota bacterium | reverse complement strand
TCGTGGCGGCGGCCCGGGGCGCCGCGGACGAACTGGTGGACCGGTTCGCGAAACGGTTGATGTCGGAGGGCAGGATCTCCCGGGATCACGCCGAAGAAGCGTTTGAGACGCGCCTGGCCCGGATCTGCGAAGACGCTCCCGATGACGCGCCGCACATATTCCGCAAGGAACTCCACCTGGCGGGCATGTACGATGTGTTCTTCTATCCGCCCCTGCTCGATATCGTGGAAACCCTGCTGGGCGAGGAGCTTCGCCTCTATCCCAACTATTCCATCCGTCCCAAGCTGCCCGATCACGCCCCCACGCTCGTCCTCTGGCACCAGGACGGGGGATATACCTTCAAGGTCCACCGCGACGGGGACCACAGCGCGGAAACGGTGGATGCGCTGCGCATGGTCAATGTATGGTCGCCGCTGGTCCCCGCCCACGAAGACAACGGCTGCATGCAATTCATCCCCGGCACGCACAGGATCGGGATGGCCCGGCACGAAGACCGCGAATATTACCTGGAAATCACACAGGAGGACCTGGCGCCCTACGTGGACCAGGCCGTGTCCATCGAACTCGACCCGGGAGATGTCGTCCTCTTCCACAACATGCTCTACCACCAGGGACTGCCCAATCGTTCGGACCAGGTGAGGTGGAGCATGGACTGGCGCTACCAGGACGCGCGGCAGTCCACGCTGCGCAGCACGCAGGGACATCTTGCCCGAAGCCGCCGGCATCCCGACGATGTAGTGGGCAGCGTCGACGACTGGACCAGCCGTGCTTTTCAATAGCTATCCGCCCGCCGTGACTCCATCCGCCGTGATTCCGCCCGACGAGACCCCGTCCGATGCGTATCCGGCTGCCGAGACTCCGGCCGGCGAGACCCGGTCCGGCGCGTATCCGGCCGGCGCGGAACCATTACCTGAAACGGGTATTACCCCTTGATCAATCTTACAGATATTCGTCTTGTCTTCTTCCGCGAACTTCGCGGCGCCCTTCGGGAACGGTCCATCGTGATCAACGTCGTGCTGGTTCCGCTGTTCATGTATCCGATCCTGCTGTGGCTGGCCTACACCGGGATGTCCTTCGTGATCGGACAGACGGAGAACTTCACGGCCCGCGTCATGATCACCGGTGGTCTCGAGGCCGGCGAGGCGCTCGTCGAGAAAATCGAGACGGCGGAACGCGTGACGGTTATCACCGAGGAATCGCCACGTGACGCAATACAAGACGGGCGGCTGGATCTCCTGGTTGAACTCTCCCCCCGGGACGGGGGCTACGCGGAGGACTTCGAGGTCCGGTTTACCGGTGATTCGTCCAAGGACCGGAGCCGGATTGCCATAGGCAGGGTCGAGGATATTGTCACACGCCACCGCGCGGCTTTCCTGGAAACGGCCGGGCGGGAGCGGGGACTGTCCGGTTCGGCATACCAGATGATCTGGATCGAAAGAGAGAACGTATCCTCCGGCCGGGACATGGGACGGTTCATTCTCGGCATGGCGGTCCCCGTGCTGGTCATCATCATGGTGATCGTCGGCGGCATGTATCCCGCGCTGGACGCGACGGCGGGGGAGCGGGAACGGTCCACCTGGGAGACGACGCTGACGGCGGCGACGGACCGCGTGAACGTACTTGCGGGCAAATACCTGTACGTAGCCGCCCTGTCCACGACGGCCGGCCTGCTGAATTTCGCGGCCATGAGTCTTTCCATGCGCACCCTCATGGCGCCGCTCCTGGGAGACCGCCTCCAGTCCGTGGCCTTTACGATCCCGTGGGCGGCCGTTCCCCTGATCGTCGTCGTTACAGTGCTGCTTGCCCTGTTCGTATCGGCATTGCTCATGATCGTGGCCAGTTTCGCCCGTACGTTCAAAGACGCCCAGTCCCTGGCGGGCCCCTTTGTCACCGTCATGATCCTCGTACCCGCGGTCATCATGCAGTTTCCCGGCCTGGAACTCACGACGTGGCTGGCCTGCGTGCCCGTCATCAACGTCTGCCTCGTTTTCAGGGAAGCTATCGGCGGGGTCTATCACTGGCCCCAGATCGGCCTGACCCTGCTGATGGAAGGCCTGTACATCTGGATCGTATTGCGCATCGCCGCGGCGATCACCCGCTACGAAGATATCATGACCGGCAGTTATGAAGGCGGTCTCACAGGTTTCCTGAAACACCGGATCCTGCGCCGTTCTCCCTGAGAGGAAAGCAATCGTGACCCATCCCGTGTTCGTGAAGGACCTGACCAAGACCTACTACGATGAATCCCGCGGTCCCGTGCACGCCGTGCGTCAGATCGACTTCGACTGCCGGCCCGGCGAGATCTTCGGGCTCCTGGGGGCAAACGGCGCCGGCAAGACCACCACCCTGCGCATGCTGACCACGATACTCAAGCCCTCCGCCGGCACCGCGGAAATCATGGGATACGACGTGGCGGAGGAACCCGTGGAGGTACGCAGGCGCCTGGGGTTCTACTCGGCCACGACCGCGTTGTATCCACGGCTTTCCGCAAGGGAAACCATCGAGTTTTTCGCGCGGATCAACGGGTACTCCGCTTCCGGAACGCCCGCCAGGGTCGATGAGCTGATCGAACGGTTCGGCATCGGGGACTATGCCCGCACCCGCATAGACAAACTCTCCAGCGGCATGAAACAGAAAGTAGCGATCGCCCGGACCGTGGCCCACGACCCCCCGATCCTCGTCTTCGACGAACCCACCGTCGGCCTGGACGTGCTCAATGCCCTGGAAATGCAGGCCATATTGACCGAGTTGAAAGCGCAGGGGAAGACCATCCTGTTCTCCACCCATATCATGAGCGAAGCGGAAAAGCTGTGCGACCGGATCGCCATCATCCACGAGGGCAGGATCCTGGCGTGCGGCACCCTGGATTCGCTTCGTGAACGAACCGGGGCCCACTATCTGGAAGACGTCTTCGTCTCCTGCATCAAAGAGGTCTCATGAATCGGGCAACGATCGGACTGCTGGTTCGGCACGAAATGCGCATGCTCCTGCGGGACCGCCGGACCGTGGTATTGAGTATCCTCCTGCCGCTCGTCGTTTTGCCGTTGATCCTGTTCGGTGCGAAATTCATGAACGAATGGCGCAGGGAGCAACTGGACGCGACGACCTATCGCTATGCCGTGACCGGCGCATACGCCGACTCGGTACGGGCTCTCATAGGAAGGGGAGAGCGGCTCGCGGCAGAGGAGACGGAGGAAGGCCGGCAACGGGCGTCATTCCTCGAGGTGGAGACGGCCAGTCCCGATTCGAGCCTGTCCGCCGGCGACGTGGATTTTTACCTGGAAACCCAGACCGGCTCGGAGGCTGATTCGCTCGATCTGGCGCGCGCCGAAGCCGATACGTCCGATGTGGCCCTCGAAGGAGGAGTCGCGGGGGCGGACCGCGGCGATGCGGAGCGGGCCGACGTGACCGTGGCCGACGAGCGGTATCCGGGCGTGCCCGTGGTCACGGTCTATTTCCGCGCCAACCGGGAGGAATCCAGGACGGGCAGCGGCCTCCTGGTGGACCGCCTGGTGGACGCCAGGAACCAGGATCGTACCGATGCGCTCCGAAGCCGGGGTTTCGCGTCAGACCCGGAGGAAGCCATCAAGCTTTCGAGGGTGGACGTGGCGACGCCGGACCAGGCCGCGGGGTTCTATTTCGGACGGCTTTTGCCGCTTCTGCTCGTATTCCTCACCCTTACCGGCGCTTCGGTTGCCGCCATGGACAGTGTCGCGGGGGAAAAGGAACGGGGTTCCCTGGAGACCCTCCTGACCACTTCGGTCAGCCGGTTCGAGATCATCGCCGCCAAGCAGTTGACGATCCTTTCCGTCGCCCTCTTCATCACCCTGGCCCAGGCCGGAAACCTCTTCGTCTACCTTGCCCTCGGATTCATCGAATTCTCCGGTGATCTGGAAATCGACGTGTCGCCCGAAGCCGTGCTGGTGCTGTTCGCCCTTTACGTCCCGGTGGCCGTCGTGATATCGTCCCTGCTCCTCCTGGTCTCGGCTTATGCGAAGACCTACCGGGAGACGCAACTGTACCTGCTTCCCGTTTTCCTCGGCCTCATGATCCTGACGGCGGCGGGCCTGCTTCCCGCGGTTTCCCTGCGCTCGGTAATCGCCGTCGTGCCCGTCGCGAACGTCAGCGTGGCCGTACGGGAGATCATGGTCGGCCATTACGATATCCCCATGCTCCTGGTAACCTGCGGGACTATGCTCGCCGCCGCCTTCATGCTGCTCAGGCTGTCTTCCCGCATGCTGGGCATGGAGCGGCTCGTCACCGCGCAGGATACGGACGAGGCGGACCTGGAGGGCGGCGCCGCGCTGTTCCCCCGGAGGGTGCTCCTGTGGTTCGTCGGCATGTGGGCCCTCATCGTTATCGCGCCGGCGAACGTGGACGCGTTGACCCGACTCGAGGGGCAGTGGGCGTTCAATATGTTCGTGATCTTCTTCGCCGGCTCGCTTCTGATGATCCGGGTACACCGCCTCGACTGGCGAAAGGCCCTGGCGATCCGGCCGGTGCGGCCACAGGTCTGGCTGGCGGTGCTGCTCCTCGTGCCTTCGACGCTGCTGACCGGGATCTTCATCGTAGGACTTTCCAGCGTATTCCTGCCCTTCCCGGAAGAAATGCTGGAGAAGTTCGCGAGCCAGCTCCTGCCACCCGACTTCCCGATCTGGAAGATCATGCTCATGCTGGCCCTCACGCCGGGAGTCGTGGAAGAAATGGCCTTCCGGGGGCTGCTGCTCCACGGACTTCACCGTCGGTTGAGGCCGCTGGTGCTCATCCTGGTCGTCGGTGTGATCTTCGGACTGTTTCATCAGGCTCTGTTCCGGATCATTCCCACGGCCTACCTGGGCATGGTGCTGACCACCGTGGCCGTGCTTTCCGGGTCGATTTTCCCGTGCATGCTGCTCCACGCCGGCAACAACGCCTTCGCCTTCCTCCTCTACCGGTACGGCATTGAGATCGAAAACTGGCCCCCGGAGCTGCTCCTGTTGAACGTACCCGTTTTCCTTTTCGCGTTCTATCTGCTATATCGATATCGCACACCCTATCCGGGCCTGCTGCCCTTCAGGAAACGGCTCCCTTCCGAACATCCCAACCAGCCTGACGAACACTTATAGGTGTTGCCTCCGGAGGGATGCGGCCATATATTCCACTGGTTCAAAAAGACCCTCGTGTGCGCTTCATGAGATCAATTCCGGCTGCAACCCATCCGCCCATGTCGCGATTAGCTCAACATCCCTTTTTCCTGTTTTTCCGGGTCATGTTGAAAAACCCCACGAGCGTATGCGCCCTGGCGCCCAGTTCCCGGATGCTCGCCCGGGCGATGGCCAGCGGACTGGAGATCGATTCCGATGAATCCGTGATGGAACTGGGACCCGGGACGGGCGCGCTCACGGACCAGATCCGGCATATCATCACGGACGGGGGCGAATACATAGGCATCGAGTTGGAACCCCGTTTCGTGGGGCTGCTGCGCGAACGCTTTCCCAACCTGCGCTTCGAGCAGAATAGCGTTACCCGGGCATTCCAGGTACACGCGGACTCGGGAACTCCACCGGTCAAGGCCGTCATTTCCGGTCTGTCCATCTCGACGATGCCCGGCCCGGTCATCGACGAGATCATCGTCAATCTCGACCGGCTCCTGAGACCCGGCTCCGTATTCCGCATGTTTCAGTACGTCCACGCCTACTATCTGCCTTCGGCGATCCGGTTCCGCCGGCGCATGTCCTCCCTGTTCTCCGACTACAGGTGCGACGCGCTCGTTGTGAGAAACCTGCCTCCGGCTTTTGTGTTGACCTGGACGCGCTGACTGGCGCTGCGGTAATTTCACTGTGCGATAATTTAAAGTAAACCAAGGCGGTATTTGTAAGTTACTATGGTTCTTCTGGCGTCAGGCATGACCATCGGAATCGCACCTCACCAATCGAGGTGATCCGTACGGCAGTACAGTGGCCCGGCGCGGCAGTGCAGCAGCCCGGCAAATGGCCGGAGCCGGGGATTCGATCTGGCCGGGAACACTCAATGTTCAGACAGGATACAACCATTCGCATGCGAATTACTTCCCTGGTCTCGCGGCCGGCACTGTTCTTTATCCTCTTCACGCTGTGCTCAGGCGACGCGTCCGCCCGGATCGACCCTTACGATGTCCCCGTGCCGTCCATGGAGGCCGCGCTGCGGACCGGCGACATTTCCATTGACGGCAGGATGGATGAAGCGGCCTGGGCGGCGGCCATTCCCGCCTCCCGGTTCGTACAGCGTGAACCGGTGGAAGGAGCCGATCCCGACAAGGCCACCGAGGTACGGGTGCTCTTCGACGCGGATGCCATATTCATCGGCGCCCGGATGTTCGACGATCACCCGGAGCATATCGGCAGGCAACTCGTCCGGCGGGACGAACGGGGCGCCTTCGACCTGTTCTCCGTTTCCCTCGATCCGAACAACGACAGGCTTACCGGATACCAGTTTCGGGTCAGCGCCGCGGGCGTTCAGCGCGACGCCTACCTGTATGACGACGTGCGGCAAGACGACGCGTGGGACGCCGTGTGGGAATCGGCGGTGACGATCGACGACCGGGGCTGGGTCGCCGAGATGCGTATTCCCCTTTCCCAGATACGATACGAAACGACTGATTCCGCCCAGTCGTGGGGCGTGAATTTCATGAGACGGTGCCTGGCCACGAACGAGGTCATTGATTTCGCCCTGCAATCCCGGTTGCGTTACGGAAGAGTCAGCGTCCTGGGCCGCCTGAACGGACTGGTCCTTCCGTCGGAAGCCCGCCGCCTGGATGTACGGCCCTACTTCCTCGGCGGCGCCCGTACCGCGAAAGCCGAACAGGAGAACCCCTTCTTCGACGGATCCGACTTCAATGCGCGGGCGGGTTTCGGCGCGCGGTACGGCATCGGTTCATCCTACCATCTCGTCATGACAATCAATCCCGACTTCGGTCAGGTGGAGGTGGACCCCGCCGTCGTCAACCTTTCGGCTTTCGAGACGTTTTTCCGCGAACAACGGCCTTTTTTCGTCCTGGATGCCCAGGTTTTCGAGTTCGGCCTTTCCGGTCGCGATGAGTTGTACTACAGCCGGCGGATAGGCCGCCAGCCCCGGGGAGGCAAACCCGATGGCGCGGATTTTGCCGACATACCCACGGAGACCAGCATTCTCGGCGCGGCCAAGATCACGGGCCGGTCACCGGGCGGCGTGTCCATCGGCGCCCTGGCCGCCGTAACCGGCAGGGAGACGGGGAAGGCCTATACGCTGGCCGACGGCAGAACCGAGGAATTTACGGTCGAACCCCGGGCCGAGTTCGGAGTCTTCCGGATCCGGCGGGACTTCCGGAACGGCGCCAGTCAGTTCGGTGGCGTCGGCTCGCTGATGCACCGGGCCCTGCCCAATGACGGCGCCTTCGACTACCTCACGTCGGAGGCTTTTTCCGGCGGGGTAGACTTCGAACACAACTGGGGGGGGACGCGCTCGCGGGACTGGGCCGTCTACGGTTACCTCGTCGGAAGCCGCGTCCAGGGCAGTACCGAAGCGCTTGTCCGCCTGCAGCGGTCCAGCAATCACTACTTCCAGCGTCCCGACGCCACGAGTCTTTCCGTGGACTCCACCGCCACGTCCATGAACGGGTACAACTGGCGATTACAGTTCGCGAAGCGCGACGGAAGCCCCTGGTCCGGAGGGGTCTGGTTCGCCGAGATCTCGCCCGGTTTCGAGGTCAACGACCTGGGGTTTTCCCGTTCGAGCGAGCGCCTGGACGGAGGCGCGCGGATCGAATACCAGAACATCACCCCGGGTCGCCTGTTTCGCAACTACGAGTTCAATTTCTTTACGTTCTACAACTTCCGGCACGAGGCCCTCGACGAGCCCTGGTCCTGGTCGTCATGGCGGAACAACTACAAGAACGGACGGTTCTGGGCGGGGGCCAATTTCGAATTCAACAACTACTGGGAGATGTTTCTGGGCTCCAGTTACAGTCCCACCCAGTTCAGCGATTCGAGGACCCGGGGCGGACCGGTGATGGAGGACCCCGGCTCCTATTCCTTCGATCTCGGGATCAGATCAGACCGGCGGAAACGTCTCTCTGTGGAGACGGAATTCGACTACGAGCGGTTCCAGCGGGGCGGCCACGAGTGGGAGACGGAGGTCGAAGCGACGGTCCGTCCATCCCCAAACTGGGAGCTGAGGGTATCGCCCAATTTCAGCTGGGAGCGCAACGCGGCCCAGTACGTCACGCAGACTGACGCCCTGCCCTTCGCGCCTACTTACGGCAACCGGTACGTTTTTTCGGACCTGCAGCGCCGGTCCTTTTCCCTCGAAACCCGGTTGAACGTCGCATTCTCGCCCTACCTGACGCTGCAGATGTACGCACAACCCCTGCTGTCTTCGGGCGATTACCTCAACTACAAGCAGTTGCTCCGAGGGAACAGCTTCGACTTCGACGTGCTGGACGAGGGCACGCGTTCCTTCATCGACCCGGTAGACGGCTACCGCTACCTGGACTTCGACGGGGACGGGATGCCGGATCTGAACTTCTCGGACCGGGACTTCAATATCCAGTCCCTGCGCATGAACGTCGTGCTGCGCTGGGAGTACCGGCCCGGTTCCCGGGTGTTCCTGGTCTGGCAGCAGACCCGGAGCGAACGGGACGAAAACGGGACGCTGGACATCGGCAGAGACTTCGGCAACCTGTTCGGTGGTGAATCGGAGAACATATTCCTCATCAAGTTCAACTACTGGTTCGGCGTGTGATCATGAACCGGTTCGGCGTGTGGGCATGTACAGGTACAGCGTGTGAGCATGTACGGGTTCGACGGGCAAGCATCCACTGGTCCGGCGTGTGAGCGTGAGCGGGCAGCCGGTCCATACGCTTGATTGCGACTTGACAGTCACGGGCGGAGACGGCCATATTAAAATTGGGAATTTCTGCTGGCGCATTAAGATGCAGTGTCCATTTCACCGGCCACCACGCTCCTTACGGACCGGTCGGCCTTCGCGATCCATTCGGGAATAACGGCCAAGAGTAACTGGACATGCCACCACGGGACATCGGTCATCTCATGAAATCGATTCATACGACCATTCTTCTGCCTGCATTGCTGGGCATGCTCGTCCTCTCCACCTGGTCCGTCCAGGGACAGGCGGTCCGCACCGACTACATGGAGACCGAACTGGTCGTGGAGACGACGTCCATCAAGCCGGGACAGCCGTTCTGGGCCGGCCTGCGGATGAAGATGGACGAACACTGGCACACCTACTGGCGCAATCCGGCCGACTCGGGACTCCCCACGGAAATCCACTGGGCGCTGCCCGAGGGGTTTCGAACCGGAGAAATCAACTGGCCCTATCCCCAGAAGATCGTACTCGACATATTGGCGAGCTACGGGTACGAAGGCGAGACGATGCTGCTCGTGGAGATCACGCCCCCGGCAGACCTGGAGCCAGGCGGGACGGTCGATGTCGGGGCCTTCGCCTCCTGGCTGGTCTGCGCGGAGATCTGTCTTCCGGGCGAATCGGGATACCAGGTCACGCTGCCGGTATCCGAAGAACCGCCCGGGATCGATGAACGGTGGACGGATCTATTCACCAGGACCCGGGAACAACTCCCTGTTCAGGTCCCGGGATGGGCGGTCGAGGCCGTCATCTCCGATTCCACCGTGGCGCTGCACGCGTCCCCTCCCGATTGGTACCGCGGATCGCTCAGCAGTGTCGAGTTCTATCCGTACAATGAAGACCTGATCGATTACGTATCCCCCCAGAAACTCGAAAAAACTGAAGCCGGATACCTGCTGACGATGCGCCGGTCGGGATTCTATACGGGCCGGCCCGATGCGATCACGGGCACGCTGGTTTCCCCGGACGGCTGGCGCGGCGCCGGTTCTGAGCGCGCCCTGGACGTCAAGGCCGTGTACGCGGACTTGCTGCCGGCGGCGGTCGCCCTCATCGGTCCATCGGGTTCCGCCGGTCTGACGGCGGGTTCCGGAATCGCGGGCTTGGCCGCGGCCGGTTCCGGCGACCTCGTCAGCGGTCTGTGGCAGGCCCTGCTCTTCGCGCTCATCGGCGGCATGATCCTCAACCTGATGCCCTGTGTGCTCCCCGTGTTGTCGATTAAGGTGCTCGGATTCATCCACCAGGCGGGCGACGATCCGGCCAAGGCCCGGCTGCATGGCATGGTATTCACCGCGGGCGTCCTGCTTTCCTTTCTCGCACTGGCGTCCGTCCTGATCGCCCTGCGGGCCGGAGGGGAACAGCTGGGCTGGGGATTCCAGCTGCAGTCGCCGGCTTTTCTCGTCGTCCTGTCGGTCATCATCTTCATGTTCGGCCTGAGTCTGTTCGGGGTGTTCGAAATCGGTACTTCCCTGGTCGGCATCGGCGGGAAGATGGATTCGGGCGGCGGGATCGGCGGGTCCTTCCTGAGCGGCGTCCTGGCCACGGTCGTGGCCACGCCGTGCACCGCGCCTTTCATGGGCGTGGCCCTGGGATACGCGCTGACGCAGTCGGCGGTCCAGTCCCTGGCGATCTTCGGGTTCCTTGGCCTGGGCATGGCCCTTCCCTACCTGACACTGTCGTCCGTACCCGCCCTGCTGAAGTACGTTCCGAAGCCGGGCGCCTGGATGGAATCTTTCAAGCAGTTCATGGGGTTTCTCATGATGGCCACCGTCGTCTGGCTGCTCTGGGTGCTGAACCTTCAGACGGACCCCAACCTGGTCGCCCTCGTGATGATCCTGCTGGTAATGGTGGCCCTGGGAAGCTGGATACTCGGCCGCTGGGGCGGCATCGCCGCGGGCAGCCGTTCCAGGATGACGGCCCGGGCCGCTTCAGCGATGATCATCATCGCGAGTATGATAGCCGTATTGAGCCAGGTACCGGCTCCAGCCAAGGCCGAAAGGACCGCCGCGGCCGCCTCGGACAGCGCCGGCCTGAAATGGCAGCCCTTCTCCCGGCAACTCGTTCAGGATCTGCGCGCATCGGGGAAGGCCGTGTTCGTGGACTTCACCGCCGCCTGGTGCCTGAGCTGCCAGGTCAACAAGCGTGTTGCGCTGAGCGACAGTCGCGTGGTGGAGCAGTTCGAGACGCTGGGCGTTGTCGCGGTCCAGGCGGACTGGACTTCACGGGATCCGGAGATCACCCGGGCCCTCGCCGATTTCGGCAGGAACAGCGTCCCGCTGTACGTGTTATATGCGGGAGGTCCGGACACTGAGCCCGATATCCTGCCGGAGCTGCTCACGCCGGGACTGGTACTGGACGCCCTGAAGAAGGTGGAAAACGAAAGTTCGGCAAGCAGGTAGCTTGTCGGATCCGTTCGATTGACGGTTCAGGTCATTCGACTACATTTGACGCGGATTTACGATTCAATTCACAAGGAGGAGTACCATGAAGAAGATCCTTATACCGGTAGCCGTGGTGGCCGTTGCCGCCGCGTTCCTGCTCGGTAACTACGCAACGCCGATGGCCGCCGGGGATGCCCAGGTGGGTAATGCCGCGCCTGATTTCACGCTGACGGACACCAACGGCAACAGCGTGACGCTTTCGGATTACAGCGGCAAGTACGTGATCCTGGAGTGGATCAACTACGACTGTCCCTTTGTGGTCAAGCATTACCAAAGCAAGAACATGCAGGGCCTGCAGGACAAGTACCGGGAGCAGGGCGTGGTCTGGCTGGCCATAAACTCATCGGCCGAAGGCAAGCAGGGGCAGTTCTCGAACGATGAAATCCACGCGCGCCTGAAAAAGCACGGGTCGACCGTGGACGCCTACCTGCTCGACGGCAGCGGTGAAGTTGGCCGGACATACGGCGCTACCCACACGCCGCATATGTATATCATCAACCCGGAAGGTACGCTGGTCTACATGGGCGCCATCGACAGCATCCGCTCGGCGAACGTCGCCGATGTCCCCAAGGCCGACAATTATGTCACCATGGCCATGGACGCCGTTGCTGAAGGCAAGGAGGTCCCGGTCAAGATGACCCGGGCCTACGGCTGTACGGTGAAGTACTAGGCGAAGACGGACCGGTCAGAGGTAAGAGCAGGTGAAGTTCAGTAATGTCCAGGCGCAGGTGCATGTCCTGCGCCTGTTTTAATATTTACGGGGACGCTGACACGGGTGACCATGGAAGACACCTAAGCTGCTTCGATTCTCCTGACTGCCGTTGACGTTATACGCACCTTCCCCTCGCGGTAGTCGTAGCGGTGGATTATACCTTCTCTGTGCGTAGCGGAATGCTGGAAGCGCTGGGCTTATGCAGAAGCCTGCGACGAGCCTTTCGAGTTTTCCAGCAACTACATGACTTCCCTGTTCCACGACTGTACCGGCCTTTGTTCCCCTGTCGATAAGCAACTGAATCTGGGCGAATTTCCATAATCGTCTACGAGATCAACCCCGTTTCTCCGACTGTTCTTTTAAGAACGCAAAACGCTTCGGCTCTCGCCGCACCGCAGGCACGAATGGAGGAGGAACCGCGACCATGGAAATTGCCCAGTTACTGGTTACGCCGGCTACGCTATTGACGGCCTTCATCTTCTTCTGGAACCAGGCGAAGACCGGAAGGGACGAACTCAAACGGGAACTCAAGTCCGATATCGTGGAATTGAAGGAGGAATTAAAGGAAGAAATCATGTCCGTCCGCCGGGAAGTCGCTACCGTCCGTGTCGAAATGAAGGCTGAGATCAGGGAGGAAATCGCCCCCATCCGTAAGGAAATGCACGACATGAACGGTCGCCTCGGACGTGTCGAGGGTCTGCTGAGGACATCGGCCGCCGGCTGATTTCAGTGGACGGCCGCAATCGATCCGTCTTTCACACGGTGTACAGGTAATCTTTGACTACGCCCCGCCGTTTTCTATATTCCTAACAAGCATATTTTCGTCCAGCGACGCCGGAAGGGGCATTCCCGTTTCGCGGCGGCTGGATACCCGAGTATGCTGCGCAAGCCGCCGCGAGCCGCGCAAGCAGTTACAAGCCGCCGCGAGCCGCGTAAAAGCCGTCGCGAGTTGCGCAAGCCGCCAGGAGAATGCCATGGCCATGTTCGGCGACCCCGAAGACTTCGCCATGATGAGCGAACGCGAGAAATACCTCTATGATCTACAGGGGTTTCTCGTGGTGCGGGGCCTTCTTTCTGCCGGCGAAGTGCAGGCGCTGAATGAAGCCCTGGACGCCAATCCGAACCGGACCAGCGAACACGGCCCGGGCGGCGCGCTGGACGGCACCCCGCTTGCGGGACCGAAATCGCAGTACGTCCATTACGAAGGGATGCTCACCTGGGAACAGCCCTGGTGCCAGCCCTTCCGCGACCTGCTCGCCCACCCGAAGCTGATTCCCTATCTGAATACCATGATGGGAAGGGGCTGGAAGCTGGATCACAACATCGACGTACTCACCTCGAAAACCGGCGCCCAGGGCACGCCTTTCCACGGCAACAGCACCGGCATGTTCGCCGGATCCACTTACTACATGTACGATGACGGCCGGATGCGAAGCGGACTCATCGTCTGCCAGTTCTACCTTACCGATGTGAATCCGGATGATGGCGGACTGACAGTGATCCCCGGCAGCCACAAGGCCAATTTCCCCATGCCCGGCTACGTCCGGCATTACGAAGAACATCGGGAGATCTTCCATCACGTTACGGTAAAAGCGGGCGACCTGGTGATCTTCAACGAGGCGACGACCCACGGTGCGCTGCCGTGGCGGGGAAGGGGCGAGCGCCGCTGCGTGCTTCACCGGTATATTCCGAAATACATGCATTACGAGGGCGGCGTATTCGAAACGCGCATGCCCGAATGGACCAGTGAACTTACCGAGGCCCAGCGCGCCGTGCTGGAGCCCCCGTATATTTACAACCGGCCCCTGATCGAGGACGACGGCGAATCGATCGTGCGTCCCCGCAGGGAGGGGATCTGACTCCAGTGGAAAGGTACGCTAACTGAGCGGCATGGCTGAACCCACCTCGTCATACGCGACCATGGAACCCCACGAGAAGTACCTTTTCGATTTGCAGGGGTTCATCGTGGTGCGTAACGCGCTCAAGCCTGAGCAGGTCGAGACCCTCAACGACGCCCTGGACGCCAATCGCGACAAGCGGAAAGACGACACGGCCAGCAGTACGAGCGAGACCCTTAAGGGCACGCAACTCCGCGGCCTCTATGAAGGCATGCTTTCCTGGGATCGGCCGTGGTGCCTGCCTTTCCGGGAAGTGCTGGCCAATCCGCGGATCATTCCGTACTTGAACACCCTGCTGGGCCGGGGATGGAAGATGGATCACAGTCCTTTCATCTTCACGTCGGGCGGGGGCACCGAGGGACTGCGCCTTCACGGTTACGGGCAGGCGCAGTACAACGGATCACGGTCCTACCACTACCAGAACGGCGCCATGCGTTGCGGGCTGATTAACTGCCAGTACCAGTTGAACGACGTGAACCCGGGCGATGGCGGACTGTGCGTCATTCCGGGCAGCCACAAGGCGAACTTCACCCTGCCCGATGCCATCTCCCGTTACGAGGCCGACCTGGAAATCGTCTACCACGTGCCCATGAAGGCCGGTGACCTGGTGATCTTCAACGAGGCGACCACCCACGGCACGCTGCCCTGGAGGGGCAAGGGTGAGCGGCGGTCACTTTTCTACCGGTACACCCCCAAGTACATGCACTACACGGGCGGCGTGTTCGCGACGGGCCTGCCGGAATGGACTAAGGAGTTGACGGATGCCCAGCGGGCCGTCCTCGAACCGCCCTATGTCTATCACCGGCCTATGATTGACGACGACGGGCAGACGCTGTCGACTCCGCGGCGCGAAGGTGAATGAAGGCGCCTTGGTGACCGAAACCACCTTGTCGACTCCGCGGCACGAAGGAGAATGAAGGAATCTCTATGACTGGAAACCAAGCCATTGCAAAAATCCTGAAGGCCGAGGGGCTGGACTGGTTCAGCTGCTTTCCGCACCACCCGCTCATCGACGCCTGCGCGATCGAGGGCCTGCGTCCCATACTCTGCCGCCAGGAAAGGGCGGGCGTCAATATCGCGGACGGATTCAGCCGGATTCGGAACGGGAATACCATCGGGGTCTTCATGATGCAGATGGGCCCCGGCGCGGAAAACGCCTTCGGCGGCGTAGCGCAGGCTTACGCGGACTCCGTGCCCATTCTCCTGTTGCCGGGAGGACCGCCGCGGTCCCGTACCGGCACCGGTCTGGCCTTCGAGTCGGTGGAGAACTACCGGGGCATCACAAAGTGGGTATCGAATATCAATTCGGCGGCCCGGATACCGGAGATGATGGGACGGGCATACAGCCTGCTGAAGCAAGGCAAGCCCGGTCCGGTCATATTGGAAATCCCCGGGGACGTCGGCGAAGAGGAGATCCCGGACGACGCCTTCAATTACACGCCGGTGAAGCCCTTCAAGAGCGGCGCTTCTCCCGAGGACGTACGTGATCTCGTGTCGGCTCTGCTCGCGTCGGATTGTCCGGTCATAAGCGCCGGTCAGGGCGTACTCTACGCCGAGGCCACCGACGCGCTGATTGAGTTCGCCGAATGGACGAAGACCCCGGTCATGACCACGCTGGCCGGCAAGAGCGCATTCCCCGAAACCCATTCCCTGTCCTTGGGCACCGGCGCGGCTTCGCACTCCCTGATGGTGGCGGAATACCTCAAGAAGACCGATTTCTTCTTCGGCATCGGTACGAGCATGACCTCCGGGTTCAAGTCGGATGTGCCCGCTGGCGCGGCGCTCGCCCAGTGCGTCATCAGCCACGGGGACCTGAACAGGGAGCACCGCATAGACTACGGCGCG
Organism: Candidatus Latescibacterota bacterium; assembly: GCA_022821935.1. Taxonomy (GTDB): domain Bacteria; phylum JAAXHH01; class JAAXHH01; order JAAXHH01; family JAAXHH01; genus JAAXHH01. Next base: position 5,814 of record JAJECR010000129.1, on the reverse strand, counting down.
GTGGGGGACGCTGGCGTAGTGCTGCGGCAGATGGTCGAGGAAGCGAAACGGCAGCTCGGTGGCAGTCCCCGGCCTGACGAGCGTGGTGACATCGAAGAAATCGCCCGGCTGAAGCGCGACTGGCTGGCCGAGTGGGAGCCGCGCTTCCGGTCGGACGAAGTACCCCTGAGTCCCTACCGCGTTTTCCGGGAGATCGCCGGGGTGGTGGACGGCGCGCGCACGATCATCACCCACGATTCCGGCTATCCAAGAGAGCAACTCGCCCCCTTTTGGGAGACGGACACGCCGAGAGGATACATCGGCTGGGGTGCTTCCACGCAACTGGGTTACGGACTGGGACTGGCGATCGGTGCGAAGATCGCCGACCCGGAAAAGCAGGTCGTCAACGTCATGGGCGACGCAGCCTTCGGCATGGCGGGGCTGGACGTGGAGACCGCCGTCCGCTCGGAGATCCCCATCATTACAGTGGTGCTGAACAACGGCGTCATGACCCACTACGACCACCACATGGCCTACGCGTCGGAGCGGTGGGGCAGCAACCGGCTGGGCGGGGACTACGCGGCTGTCGGCGCCGGCCTGGGCGCCTACGCGGAAAAGGTGACCGAACCGGAACAGATCGCCCCGGCCATCCGGCGGGCCGTGGAGGCCAATCGCGAGGGCCGGCCGGCCGTGATCGAAACGATCACCAAGGTGGAAGAAACTACATCGAGGTATTGAGTGCCATGGCTAGGATCCTGATCGGCACCTTTTTCCAGGAAACCAACGATTTCCACCCCAACGATACGGTGTACGAAGACTTCGGCATCCTGCGCGGCGGTGAGATGCTGGAAGACCGGACCGGCGTGGTCGCAGGCGCGGTGGACACCCTGGCCGGTCGTGAAGGCTTGGAGATCGTGCCAACCTACAGCGCCGCGATGGGGGCGGGAGGTACGATCACACAGGCCTGCTTCGAGCGGACCACGTCGGAATTGTTCGATGCCATCGACAGGCAAAAGACCGGGGCCGACGGCGTATATCTGAACCTCCACGGCGCCATGGCGGCCGAGATCGAGAAAGACCCCGAAGGGTACGTCCTGCAGGAAGTTAGGCGGATCGTCGGGCCCGACGTGCCCGTGATCGCCTCCTTCGACATGCACGGAACGATCACCCGGCGCATGCTGACCCACATGGACGGGTGCAGCATACTGCATACCTATCCGCACATCGACTGGTACGAAACCGGCGCCCGGGCGGCCGGGGTGCTGCTGCGCATCCTTGACGGCGCCCGCCCCGTGATCGCTAGCGTATACACGCCCACCATGGTCCGGGGCGACGAGCTCAAGACCGCCACCGGCGTGCACGGCACGTTCATCCGCTACCTGCAGCGCCTGGAAGAGCGGGATGACGTGCTCGCCGGGGGGATCATGCTGGGCCATCCGCCGACGGACTGCCCGGAACAGGGTTCCCGCGTCATCGTCATTACGGACGGCAACAGGTCCCTGGCGGCGCGGGAGGCGCTGCATATCGGCCGGAGCTTCTGGAACATGCGGTCCCACATGCAGTGCGTGCTGCACACGGTGGAAGAAGGCATTCGCATCGCGGAGAAAGCCGAAGGAACCGTCATTTTCGCCGACGCCGCCGACGCCACCAGCTCGGGCGCCCCCGGCACGAGCAACACCATCCTGAAGGGCTTCCTCGAGAGCGGTTACCGGGGCAGCGTACTGTTCCCCATCCGCGACGACCCCGCCGTCGAGCGCGCCATGAAGGCGGGCGTCGGACAGGCTATCGACCTACCCCTTGGCGGTACTCGGGACCCGCGCTACACCCCCGTGCAAATCAACGCCACGGTCGAGGTACTGGGCCGGCGGGATGACACACCCATCGCGGTGCTCAAATGCCGCAACATCACCCTCTTCGTCGCGGCGTCGGGCCCCCTATTGTGCGACCGCTGGATGTATCCCGCCTTCGGCCAGGACCCGAAACGCTTCGACGTCGTCGTAAAAAAACTGCCTCATACGCCCGACGAGTGGTACGACGACTGGGCGGAGCGAACGATCACCATCGACGCTCCGGGGGCCGCGAGTCCCAACATCCCCACGCTCGGCCACCGGTTCGTCACGCGTCCCATCTACCCGCTCGACCCCGACATGACGTTCACGCCCGAAGTGGAGGTGTACGAATAACGGCGCGCGAGGTCCAGATTGCGCCGAGGGGCCGCCCGTTCGTACCGGTCCCACCCGCGAGGAAGGCATGAACCGGCACGTTACCAGCGGCCGCTGGGGCCTGGGCCTGGTCCTGAGCCTGTTCACGATCTTCGTGTGGGGCGGACTGCCCATCGTCCTGAAGATCATGCTGATCAGCCTGGACGCCTTCACGATGACCTGGTATCGTTTCGTCGTCGCGGCCGTTCTGATGGCGGTGATCGTGCACCGGCAGGGCCATTTCCCCCTGGTCCGCCAGTTGCGGGGCGGATACGCACTGGTTTTCCTCGCGGCGGTCCTGGGCTTCAGTTGCGCGTACGTCTTCTACCCCCAGAGCCTGCAGTACATCTCGCCCAGCGCCGCCCAGGTGGTCAACCAGATCTCGCTGCTGTTCCTCCTGCTGGGCGCCATGCTGCTCTTTCACGAACGGATGACGCTCATACAGGTCTTCGGACTCGCGCTGCTCACGGGCGGCATCGTCCTGTTCTTCAACGAGCAGTTGCTGGAGCTGTGGTCCGGGGACAGCGCCATGATCCCGGGCATTCTCTGGGTAACCGCGGCGGCACTGGCGCTCTCCACGTACACGCTGACCCAGAAGCAGCTGCTGCAGGTCCTGCCTACTTCCGTTATCCTGTTCCTGATCTACACGGTCGGATCGATCCTGATCCTGCCGTTCGTTCGGTTCGACACCCTGCTGTTACAGGACGCCAGGCAGATGATCCTGCTGAACGTATCGGCGGTGATTTCACTCGTGGCGTTCGTGACCCTGGTGGAATCGCTGAAACATCTCGAGGTCTTCCGGGTCAGCATGGTCCTTGCGGCCGTGCCCCTGGTGACTGTCGTAGACATGATGATCGCCGCACCGCTGCTGCCCGGCCTGCTTCAGCCGGAAAACCTCAACGCCCTGAGCATATCGGGCGCCGTGCTCGTCGTCATCGGATCCATACTCGGAAACCTGCGGCGGTCCATGAAGCCGGAATAATCAAGCGACCCCGCCCGCCGCCACGGAACCTGGAACTTAAAACGGAAGGATGCCGCCAACATGAAACCGCTTGTGGTCATGGGGCTGAGAACCCTCGCCCACCTGGACGCGAAAGAGACCATGTACGAACAGATCGAACAGGGCGCCATTCGGGCGGTGGGGCGGTTCCCCGGAGCGCACCTGGAGGCGATCGCCCGGAAGTTCGCCCTGGGGATCCTGTCCAGCCACAGCGTGGCACGGATCGAGCGCGTGGTCTATCACCTGGGATGGTCTCACTTGTTTCCAGCAGATCATCTGATTTCGTCGGCGCCCCTGGACCGGAAAGAGGCATCGAACTGGAAGGACTGGCGGCGGGAATACCAGGCGCGAGGACTTGCGCTGCACACGGTGATCGACATCGGCGAGGCGCTGGTGCGTAACCTGGCCCGGTCGGGTGATTTCGGGGAGGTGGACAAGTACTGCGTCACCGATGATCCGGAAGTACGGATCGCGGGAGTGACCTGCGTCACGGCCCTGGACCAGACCCAGGCTTATCGCCAGGCGTCCCGGAGGTCACAGGGCCGGTAACGGGAGATCGGTTGACGGGAAACCGCTGTCATGGCGGGGGTATGCCGCCGCCTATCTCTCCCAGGGGAAGGCGAAGGACGGCCGGTTCGCGTAGCGGTCCATGGCCACGCGCAGCCTGCTTCCGCAACCGGGCTCGAGCGTCACCGTGAAGCTGGCGCCGTCGACCCGGGTGGTCCCGTTTTCGTCGCTCACCTCCAGGATCTGGTGCTCCCCGTAGGCCCCGCCCTGTACGGTTACGGTACGGGAGGAAACCTGGTTGGTGTTTACCAGCGTAACCACCGCGCTGTCGTCGCGGAGTTCTTCCACGAGGGCGCCCACGTCTTCCGGCATCCCTGGACGCACGCGCGCCGGGTCGAAATACCGGAACCGGCAGTGCAGGGGATGGCCGAAATGCTCCGTGGGAATGCCGCCGAGCATGAGCCGGATCAGGGCGTCCACTTCGGCGGGGTTCGTGCCGTTCATGTCGTCCGACAGGCGCGTGTCCGGCGTGGACCGGTCGTCTCGCAGCCTTTCCATCTTGGATCGAACGGTCGTAATGTCCTCCAGCAGCGCTTGTTCCGGGTAGTCCGGGTTCTGGCCTTCCAGGTATGCGATCCAGCCCTCCATGGGCAGCCGTTCCAGGTCGTTTCGGTCCATGGACCAGTAGTAGACATGCTCCGCGCCGACTGAGAAGGGTTCGGGCTGGTAGTCGTACCAGCCGTCGTCGCCGTGCATCCGGGGATAGACCGTCCGGCCGTTCTCGACCTTGCTGTTCGCGTTGACGTTGTCCATGACGCCGCGCCAGGTGTCGACGTATTTCTGATCGCCCGTGAGCAGCAATCCGTTGCCGAAACTCCAGTGGACCCGGATCAGGAAGTAGGGCCGGTGCGCGATCTTGCCGGTCTGGGGCACGATGGTCGAGAATCCCCACCCGTACGCGCCGCCGTACCATCTCCCGCCGCACTCCCCGCCGATGCTTCCGTCCAGGCCGATATTGGAGGGTATGATGCCGTTGTTCTTCTCGGTCCGCTCCACCCAGGCGTCCAGGTAGTTCTTCGTCCACTCGCCGTAGGTCTCGTCTCCGTCGATCATGTAGGCGTTCAGTGTCATCGTGGTCACGCCCATGTTCAGCGGATGATCGCCGGCCACGTCGTTGTAGTCCTTGAAATGGGCGACCATCTCTTCGTAGTTCCGTTCCCCGTGCCCCAGCCTGAAACGGCCCTCGACCTCGATGGAATCGCCGGCCCAATCGAGTCCCGTGGCCTTGCGCAACATCGGCCCCCGGCTCCCGTTGAACATGCTCTTGATCACGCGATGCTCGGGGATATAGTTGTCCGCGATGGGATCCTCGCCCATGTAGAAACCGCAGAATCGGCGCGTGCGGTCCACGAATTTCTTGTCCTTCGGATCGCACAGGCCCTGGAGGAAAAAGGCGGTGAACCCCTCCCCGTTGTGCATCCAGTCGAACATGGTCGGGAATTCTTTGAAATACATGCCGTCCCGGGCGAATTCGACCTCGGTGGTCTTCGCCTCCGTGTACTGCAGCAGGTGGCCGTCCCAGGCCTTCTTGTACAGGTCGTATACGCGCTGTGAAGCACCGATAGCGTAGAGCTCCGGCCAGTTAGCGAAATTCTCCGCCGCGTCGTCCGGTCCGTCGTCGCCGCCCCAGCGGGGCACGCACAGCAGGTACCCGCGTTCGTCGAAGTACTGGTCGTAAAACGCTTCCACGGCCTCTTCCTGCTGTTTGATCAGGCTCAGTTCGAGCAAAGCCCAGGATGGGGGCGGCATGGGTGAGACGATTCGCACGGTACGACCCCCGGTTGAGACGGCCGACATGGGACAGTTCCTTTCTTTTGACTGTGGGAATTGGAGTAAGACGAGGTTTCAGCGGCGATGATCCTGACGATGTCGCCGGGTGATCAGGAAGTCAGCCCGCGCCCGTGCCGCTTGCTGCGCTCGGCGCTTTCCTGTATGAAGGCGAGCAGGTACGTGATTTCGTCGGTTCGTTCCACCTGCCCGAACGACACGTTCGCCTTCCACGGCATCCTCGAGGGGAAGGTGGATCCGCGGGGCCTCGACTTCCGCATCGAGCTGCTCGACGTCGAG
>JAJECR010000125.1 GCA_022821935.1 Candidatus Latescibacterota bacterium | reverse complement strand
CCACATCCTTCACAAATGTCGGAGGATAACCCGGCAACATCCCCGAACTGGCTGCAGCCATTGAATTGACATAAATCACATCCTCCGCACCGGCTACCTTGAGCGCCAGCATGTTACGGTGCATGCTCATGACCCCTTCGTCGGGCCAGACTTCCTGGAACTTGTTCCGCCCGCCTACGATATTGCGGAAGTGGCAGAGGAAGATCTTGTCGCGCGAACCCAGGTAGCGGATGATGTCCGGCACCTCGTTGCGGGGATCGAGCGAACTCTCCGCCATGCAGCCCAGGCAGAGGTTGACGCCGTGATAGGGACTGGGACAGATCTCGATAAACTGCTTGAACCCGTCGAAACCGCCTAGCACCCGGTCCACGCAGCGATAGCCCGGCGGCAGCCAGGGGTCGCAGGGATGGCAGGCCATGCGGACCTTGCACTCTGTCGCCACAGGGATCACCCGCTCCAGGAAGTAGGTGATGCGAGCCCAGTTCATCTCGGCCGTCACGGGTTCATCGTACCGCGGCGGGCGGTCCTTCGCCTTCTCCAGGTCCCAGGTGCTGTAGATTGAGCCGCCCCGTCCGGGCGGATCGCTTTCGGTGCGCTGGTTCTCCATCTCGCACAGGTAGTATTTGATCGCGGGGATGCCCGCTTCCGAGGCCTGGCGCACCATGTTGCATACCAGTTCGATCTCCCTGTCGCCTTCCTCGTATTTCCCCAGCATGTAGTTGGGTACCTGGCCGCCATCCACGTTCAGGTCGGCGATGGGCAGGGCCACCATCTCCATCTCGATCCCGAAACGGGCGCACTTCTCCTTATTGGCCGCCAGTTCCTCCACGTCCCAGCCGAATTCCCGGTGGAAGGTGATGTTGAGTTCGCTCTTGTTGAAGACGCCGTGGCGGGCCAGGTATTCCAGGTCTTCGTCCGACGTGCTGAACTGCTGCGTACCGACGTGCATGGGATCCTCCGTGTTATGTAAACTTGATGCCCAGTATCCGTGCGGCTGTGCCGCCCATGATCGCGGACACGTCCGCCTCGCTGAGAAACCCGGCGTACTTCTCGATCCAGTCCCGGGACTGGCGGTAGGTGCAGAAACGGTTTTGAAAGGGCATGTCCGTGCCCCACAACAACCGGCCGGCACCGATCCGGTCGACCATTTCCTCCAGGGCCGGCAGGGCCTCCCGGTAGGGAAAGTCGAATAGGTCGCCGATGCGCACGGGAAAGCAGACTTCCAGGCTGAGATTGCGGTTCTCGAAGGGTCGCCACAGGCCTTCCGGCAGCACGAGCCGGTCTCCTTCCAAAAACATACGCCAGGGGAACCCATGCGTGATGCTGCAGACCGAATCCGGGTACCGGTCCATCCAGTCCATGAGCACGCCGAGCTCGTCGAGGTACCCTTGCACGAGATCCGAATGGTATCCGAGCACCGGTCCGGCGCCGAGGGTAAAGAAAACCGGGACCTTCAGGCCGGCCACAGCGTCCCAGAACGGGCGGTAGGCGCCGCCGCTCCAGGGCTGCTCGCTGCCGCGGTAAGCCAACGTGGCATTGAACTTGACGGTGTGCAGTCCGTGGTCGCGCACGGCCCGGTCAATCTCTTTGATCACTCGGTCCGTTTCCGCGGCGATGCGCCACTCGTCCACGGGCGCCATGGAGTAGAGCCGGCCGGGAAAGGCAGCGACGCATTCGGCCTGGAAGGCGCTGTCGCGGTTCAGCATGGGATTGGTATGCAGGAGGGCGACGTCCACGCCCGCATAGTCCATCTCGGCGATCAGGCCGTCGGGCGTGTATTCCAGGTTGCGGAGGTGAGGCGGATAGAACTGCTTGGTGTAGTCTTCGCCGTCGATCGTCCACACCACGCGGCCGTGGGTGCGATCGACACGGAAATCCACGTCGGGGAGCGTGGACCAGTCCCCGGGCGACGCGGGCGCAATCGCCTCCGACGAGGCGCGGGCCCGGTCACGGACGCGCCAGGCCGGCTGGTGGTGGACCGCGTGCTCGGCCTGCATCCACTGCAGGTGCTCACGGACATTCCCATACCCGGCCTTCGCGTCTCCCGGTGGGAAGCAATACGCGTGGGAGTCGATGATCATGGAATGGGATTCAGTCCCCTGGTCATAGAGGAAACAGTCCCTAGCTTTCGAAGGTCCGGATGGTACGGGTCACCTGGCCGTTGCTCTCCCAGTAGGTCTTCTTGCCCGCCAGGTAGGGGTCGTCCGGCGCCGGCTGCACCGTGCCGGCCATCGTTATGCCCCGCGACGTGATCGTGTGCTCGCCGGGGGACGGGCGGTCCCAGTCCAGCCGCCAGAACTTCCAGGCGTACTCGGCTTCCTCGCCCTCGATGATCTCCGCCGTCTGCCACGGACCGTCGTCGACGCGCACCTGCACCGCTCTGAGCGGCTCGCCCCAGACCGCGCCGTAGATCCGGTGCAGGGGGCCGACCCGGGTGACCCGCGCCGTGACGGAATTGATGCGGCCCTTGCCCACGGACTCCTGGCGCCAAACGGTCTCCCCGTTGTGGGTCTCTTCGCGAACCGTGACGTAATCCCGTGAAATGAAGCGGCCCATGTACCGGGTCGTGCGCACCTCGATGCGCTTCAGCCATTTCACCTGGGTGATGCCGTACCAGCCGGGCACGATGAGACGCAGAGGGTATCCATGCTTTGCCGGCAACGCCTGGCCGTTCACCTCGTAGCACAGCAGGATGTCCGGGTCCATGGCCTGCTCGATGGTCAGCGACCGGGCGAAGTTCTGCTTCATGGTCACCGGCTCGCTGCGCCGGGGCGTGATGACTTCCTCTCCTTCGTCATGACCGAAGAAAACCACCTCGATGCCGTTGTCCCACACGCCCGCCCGTTCCAGGATCGGCGCCAGCGGCGTGCCGGTCCACCGGGCGTTGAACACGCCGCCGCGGAATACGGGAACGCCCCGGTTGCCCGAGCACTCGAGGGTGAAATCGAGCTCTCTGCGCGGCAGGGACTTGATCTCTTCCAGGACCAGGTTGAGCTTCTGCCTCACCGCGCCCGAAACCTCGAGGCTGTAGTTCTCCCCGTCCACCGTCGGCTCGGGATAGTGGCTGGCCGAAAAGAACTGGTCCACGGGCGTGATCCACGACTCCAGGCCGTTCCAGTCCAGCAGGACGAAATCGGGCGTGCGCGGCGGACCGAATTCGTCGATCCAGTCCACGGGCGTTTCGTCCCGCGCCAGTTGGGCCAGCTGGGCGAGTACGTGGGAAGGCAATAGTGTCATGCCGGCCGCGGCGAGTCCTCCCCTGATCAGTACGTCGCGGCGGGACAGGTGGGTTTTCCCGGCCATAAGCGTATCCTCCCGGCTATGCCGGTTTACTCCGGCGGCTCCGGTCTGCTCCGGCGGTCCCGGTTCATTCCGGTGGCTCCGGTTCACTCGCGTTAAATCAGTTTGAGATGGGATGCTGATGATCAATTATATGATACATCGAGCGGACCGTTCAGATCAAGGGCAATATGGCGGGCGGGAGGATTCGCATACGATGAGCGACGGTCCGATTGAGCAGACCGTTCAGATCAAGGGCAATATGCGCTTCGCATGAAGATCCAGACGACGGTTCTGTAGCTCCGATGCGATTGATTTCGAGATGACCCAGGCACTGGTTTCGGGATGATCTAAATGGCACGCCTTCCGGTTGACAAGCCCGTCCCTTCCGGGTAAAATCGTTTGTCCATCTCATGTAACCGGAGGTCCAAAAATGAATCGCATGCTATCCGAAGATCACCTTGTTCTGGCGTCCTCCCCCGACCCGGAAAACGTTTACACGGGATCGCCCTCGATCGCGCGTATGCGCTCGGGCCGCCTGTTGGCCAGCTACGAGTGGTTTCGCGCCAAACCCAACAAGGAAGCGGTGCCGAATTCGACCGAGGTGCTGGTCAGCGACGACGACGGCGCCACGTGGACCCTGGCGGCCTGCCAGGATTTCATCTGGGCAACGATATGGTCTCATGAAGACGACGCCTATCTCATCGGAAACAGGCGAAAGAGCCGGGATATCATCATCGGCCGGTCTCGCGACGGCGGTTTCACCTGGGAAGGACCGGTCACGCTTTTCGAGGGGAAGCACCACTGCGCGCCCACGCCCGTGCTGATCCACAACGGCCAAGCCTACCGGGCCTTCGAGACCTGCGACGCGCCGAGCCGCTTCGACTGGAAATCGCTGGTGGTGGCCGGCGACCTGTCGCGGGACCTGCTCGACCCGGCCGCCTGGCGCATGTCCAACCACGTCCGGTTCCCGGGCATCCCCGACGTGCTTTCGCAGCGGAAATACCCGGAAAGCCTGGTGGACAAGGTGCCGGCCGACAGCTTCCTCGAAGGCAATATCGTGCTGGTGGACGGCGAGATCCGGATGATCATGCGCACGATCGTCGACGGCCATACGACGTCCAGTCTGGCCTCCGTAGGGCGTGTCGAGGACGACGGGGAGAAACTCGACTATCGATTCGTTCAGTTCCATCCCATGCCGGGCGCTCAGTGCAAGTTCCAGATCGTCCACGACGAAGAAGCCGGGCTGTACTGGACCACGGTGACTCTGTCCACCAACTCGTGGCAGGACCGGGAACCCCTACGGCGCATCGGATTCAGCGGTCCGCCGGGCAACGAGCGGCGCATCCTCATGCTCATGTACAGCGTGGACGCCCTCAACTGGTTCCAGGCCGGTTGCGTGGCCATGAGCAGGAGCATGATGGAATCCTTCAGCTATGCCTCGCAGGTCATCTCCGGAGACGACCTCCTGGTCGTCGCCCGCACCGCTCTCGGCGGTAAGAACCAGCACGACACCAACCTGATTACTCTCCACCGTGTGAAGGGATTCCGCGATCTGGCACTGGAATTGCGGCCGGAGGATGTGTGAATGAATTTACAAATGTCTTTACTTGACAAATGATAGGATTGTATCTTATATATGACTATAGTCATGATCGTAGTCACTAACATAACTTCGGAGTAACACATGCCAGTTATCTCAAAGAGCAGGCTCAAAGCCACCATGCTCCAGGTATTCCGGGAGATTGAGGAATCGGGCGAGGAATTAATCGTAACCCATAATCGGCGTCCCGTTCTCCGTGTGCAGTCCATAAGGAACAAGGAGCCGGTAGAAAAGGTGTTCGAGCGCATGCGGGGAAAGGTTGTCTTTCATGAGGATCCCAACACGCCGACCACTGAAGAATGGGATGAGGTCTGATGGTCGTACTGGATACGTCGACACTGATCTTCTGGACAGTAGCGCCTGAACGATTGTCGAAGGTCGCTGACCGGATGATCATTAATTCTGACCGTATCTGCCTCAGTGCGATCTCGATCTGGGAGATAGGTGTTAAGGTAAAAAAGGGCAAGCTTGATCTACCTGTTTCCATTCGAGAATTCACCGAAAACCTGGAGCGGACCGATCGACTTGAAGTGCTTCCAGTGGACGTACCGACCTGGATCCAAAACCTGGAACTGGTCTGGGATCACCAGGATCCCGCCGATCGTACAATCGTCGCCACTGCGGAACTGAACGATTGCCCGCTTGTGACCTCGGATGCTAATATACTTGGGTACTATTCACAAGCGATCTGGTAGGGTCAAAGGGTGGTTCGGAGGACAGCCGGTGTCTCGATCCATACGACCGTGCGGTGGAACAGTCGTGGTAGTGCCAATCGAGGACAATGGTAAGAGGCCGCTTGGCCGAGCAGCCGTTCTTCATCTCGTCCGCATACCACATTTTCACAAATCGATGGCGTTGAGCAATTCCTCAACAGTCATCTCGTGGTGACGAGCGATGCTCTTCAGTATACTCGACAGTGTTTTCACCCGGATCGGGCTATGCAACGGGATCACCTCATGATGTTCACCATTGATCTGGGTTGTCACTCGCACATGCGAACCCCGTTTGCGCACGGCCTCGTAGCCCAGTCGTCGTAACGCCGCAAGCAAATCCGAACCGCTCACGTTTCTCGGCAACTTCATACCACAAGGACCTCGTCGCGCACGAAGTGCAGTCGAATCAGCTTGGGTCGCGCCATGGACTCGTCAAAGTAGCAGTCGACAGCCTCCTTCACGTTACGACGGATTTCGTCGACCGAGTCGCCCTGAGTGTGTATGCCGTAACCCAGTGCGGTCGCCGAATAACCACCGTCCGCGTCGTCCTCGGTGACTTCGAAGATGATCTCGGTCATGGCAGTTCCTTCCTTTTTCTTTGGCGTCGATCAAAACCACTGTCTTCATACTCGTACAGTACCCGCCTGTCACCCAGTCCATGGTTCGCTCGTCGGTGATGGTGTGCTACGCCAAACGTAGCGGCGGCAACGTTTCACCGGCTATCCGAGCGTCTGAACTCTGGCCAGCCACCGTATTCGCAATTGTAATGATAAACGTATTCGGCGGGTGCAGCAATCCATAATGGATATCCGCATTGAACGGACGGCCGACATTACTGCCGGTTCTAACCTGAAAGCATCATGATCAGAATCAGGTTCCGTCCCATGCGCGGGAGTCGAACGCGCCGGCGACTATCTCGTTCCACACCGGCAGTGCCCCTTCATCGTCTCCTGCCAATGCGCCAGAATTTTGCGTCCCGCCTGCCGTTTCTGTTCGTTGCTCAAATGGCCCATAGGGGTCTGTGCCGCGGGGACATGAGCGAAAAGGATTTGATTTCCGGTAGAGAGCGCGTGCCGGCGCACCTTGGTTTCTACCGGCCGGCTACGCGGACTACCGTCCTTCTTCTTTTTGAAAGTGTGGATTACCTCCCAGTTGCCGGGCGGTTCGAGTTCAATCAAACAGTCGTTCATCCACTGCCAAGCGATTGAGCTGAGCAGAATATCCGGTTGAAGACACTCGATGAGACAGCGCCAGAGCGGCGCGCCTTCCCGGATCAACGGTTTACGAATATGATCACCAAGTCGGCTCCACGTGGGATTCGTGGGAAGTACGGACCCTATGTCCGTATGCAGCGCGGTGTTCTTTTCTTCGCCATAGTAGGTCGTCCCCATCCCATGTAGTGCCTTCTCGTAACTAGCAAACCAAGAGCGATAGGGACAGTGTCCAAAATAAGAAGAAAGGACGGATAGATAGGCAGTCACGTCCTTAGTATCGGCATTCGGGAACCGCATGAATGGGTCTTCCGGCGGGGAGGGAAATTCAAGGTGAGATGGATTCAGGCCTACTGTCGCTATAGGCGGGCACGAAGCTTCGTATCCGGCAAGGTTCCCAAAAAAGAGCACCGGCACAGCGGGATCTACCAGCCACTTCTCACCCCGGTGCGCCTCAAACTGTTTTCGCGCCGCTTTGGCCGGTTTGAGCAAAGCAGCTCTATCAACCAAGCGTTTCAAGTCATTCACCCTTCTACGCGCTGATTGACGATGGCCGGCGGCGGCGCCACGTGTTCCAGCCCGAACTCATTTCGCAGGCTGGCCATCTCGGCCTCCAAAATTCCAGGATCGGACGAGTCGGCGGGCAGGCGCTGCAACAGCCGGTCGGAAGCCTCGAAGAACCGGTCCAGCCCCGCGGGCGAGCAGATCAGCACGATCCGCGCCGGAGCGTCCTCGTCGTTCCAGAAGGAATGGGGTTTCCATCCTGGTACGGTCACCATCTGGCCGGCTTCGAGCACGAAGGCGTTTTCGTGGAGGAACTGGAAAGTCAGCGCGCCCTCGACGACCAGGAACATCTCGATGAAGGCGTGCCGGGTGAAGACGGGCGGTGGACTGTGGGGCGGTTCGACGGCTTCGATTACCGTCACTCGGTCCTCCGTGGCGGCTCCCGGCGTCTTTATCCGCACGTTCTGGCCCATGAGGGTGTTGAGCCAGCGGCCGTCGCCATCCATGGATCTTCTCCTTTATCCCGGCGGAACCAGGGCACGGTCATGAGACTGACGCGTCTCCCGCGACAACGCCTCCCCCGACCGCGATCATCTCCCGCCCTTCGTCGGCGTAGACCTGCTTGACCTCCTGGTCCACGGTGCGCCAGACGAGGAACTGTTTGCGCAGGACGTTGAGGAAACGCCGGTTCAGCCGCTGCCAGGAGTCCACGTCTCCGCTTTCCCGGTGTATATCCACCCATACCGCGTACAGGTCGTGCTCCTGCTCCGCGGGCGCCGCGCTCAGGGCCACGCGCTGGCTGACCCCCGTGTCGTAGGGCGCCAGCCAGGTCTTCATCGTGATCGTGTACGTCACCACGGTCTCCTCGCCGGTACCCGTCAAGGCCACCTCGTCCGTCATGAAGTTTCCCAGCGTGCTCTCGCCGTGTGACTCGAAGAACCGCGTCAGGTAGGCGTAGAGACCCAGCGTTTCCGTGCGGCTGATGGTGAAGGGGAACTCGAAACTCCAGTCGTCGCCGTCTGGTTCGGGGAAGGACCACTGCCGTTTCACGTCCGGCACGGCCATCTGGGACGCCTTGCTGGCGGGGTAGATCGTCGAGAGCATGACCACCGCCATGACCATGGCCGTGGAGGCCACGGCGGAAAGGGAAGAGTAGTTCAGGGTCAGTCCCGCCAGCAGCTGATACTCCGTGATGCCCCGGGCCAGGGTCTGGCCGATGAGGTAGCCGGACATGCCGCCGATGACGGCGTACATGGCCGCCTCCGCCATGAAGAGGGCGCCGATATGGGCCGGCGCCAGGCCCACGGCGCTGTACACCCCGATCTCGCTGAAGCGTTCGTAGACGGCGTTCATCATCGTGTTCAGGATGATGAGGGCGGCCACGACCAGGGGGATGAACAGGTTGCCCAGGCCGGACAGGGAACTCAGCGACATGGCGCTGAACACGGCGACCTCGCCGTCGACGGAGGCCACCACGGGAATCCCAAGACGTTGCATGAAGCGCTCGATCCGGTCCAGGGCGGCTTCGTCCGAGGGAAAACGGACCGCTACGGACCGGAGCGTGCCGCCAAGATCGTTCACGAAGGCCTGCGGCGCCAGGATGAGGTTCGCGGCCGGCATGTGTTCGAACCGCGCCATCTGGACTGGTTCCTCGTCGTAATCCATGAGGGCGAGTTCCGTGAGCAGATCGTGACCCGTCGCCGAGTAATCGACCGGCGTGAGGGGCTCTCCGTCCAGGTCGGTGATCCCTTCCAGGGCGGTCGCGTCGAACATGCCGATCACCCGGTAGGGCTTGCCGAAAATCAGGATATCCGACCTGCCCGTGTCCTCTGCCGACATGCCGAGCAGATCGGCCATATCCGTCGGAATGATACACACGTCCCTTTCATCCGGGGCGAACCACCTGCCCGAGATCAGCGCGCGGTCGAGGCCGCTCACCACGCCCTCATCGGGAAGCAGGCCCAGGATGCCCGAGGCGTAGGTGGTCCTGGGTATTCCGTCCGCGTCCGTCCGGTCGACCTTGACGAAGGTCTGATCTCCAGGGACGGTCCCCGAATACCACGTTCTGGAAACGATGCTAATGCCCTGGTCCTCGGCTTCCGAAGAGCCGAACTCGGAGAGTACGTACTCGTGGGTCTGCTTCTGCAGCGGCGCCCAGTTGGGATTCCGTACGAGGAACCCGGTGTACGCGGCCTCCGTGTCCTGACTCACTTTCTGCAGGCGGAGAAAGGTCTGCACGGACGTGAAGGAAAGCACGGTAAACACCAGGAGCACCAGCGTGACGCACGTCAACAGCGTCCGGGCCTTGCGCTTGCGCATGTTCCCGATGCCCAGGGCGAAGGCCGTGGCCAGGGCGCTTGAACGCCGGACGTCGGTGGATTGCACGGTCCGGGCGTCCTGTCTTACCTCGCGCATGGTCTGGCTGAACCGGCCCGATATGAGCCAGATGACCACGGTCGCCAGGGCGAAGGTGATGAAGGCGAGGAGCACGATGTCGGGCGCGGTGGTGATCTGGAAGGCCGGATGGGTGAATCGCAGCAACCCGAAGGCGGCCATGAAGATGCCAAATGTGGTGGCGATCCGTTTGTAGACGTTGGCGAAACCGAAGAGCAGCCGCTCCAGGGCATAGGCGAAGGGGATCACCAGCACCATGTAGAACAGCACCCCCTTCACGACGTCGTTGGCCGTCCCGGTCGCATCGGGATAGGCGCGGGACTCGTATCCCCACGCGGCCCGGGCGTGCTTGATGAACCGGTCCCACTGCAGGTTCTGCCGGGCGGACTCGGCCAGGTCCAGCAGGCGGCCCGCTTCCCGGTGGAAGTCGTCCAGCCGGGAATTGCTCACGCCGACGGACTTCAGCGCGCCGATCCGCGCCTCGTCCAGGTGCCACATGTCCCGCGCCACCTGGTAGGAAGTGAGCGGAATGGCCCCTATCCCTGAATCGAACCCGACGCCCTCGGGATTCTGCTCGTCGGCGTTGGTCAGGATCAGGCGTCGGCCGAAGAGGCCCGTCGACATGGTGACCTTGAACCGGCTCTCCGGCGGCATGAAGAGGACGGCCGTATCCTCCTCGTAGGAGAACCCCGTGGTCCACGCGCCCTCCTGGAACGTCATGCCCCATTCGAGGGGTGGATTGCCCGATTCGTCGAGTACCACGGCCTCATTCAGCCGGGTCAGGAAACGGGGATCCACCAGGTCGTAGATGTTGGTCGCGTCGGCACGGAAGACTACCGTGGGTTTCTCCTTGTCCACCCAGTCCATCTTGATCTCGAGCGGGTACGCGCCTTCCCCGTAGGGACCCCGGTCCGGCGCGTAGATGATCTCCCCCGTGTCGGGATCTATGACATAGCCTTCGGTCGGGTACGTACGCCCCGCTTCCAGTTCCGTGCATTCGGCCACGCCGGCGCTGTCGGCCACCACGAAGATCTCGTTCTTCACCCCGCTGATGGTCTTGTTGTACCGGCGGAACCGGACCACGGCGCCGGGCTTGGGCTTGCTCGGGATGTAGTCCTCCCGGGGATCGAATTCGACGACCCGGATGCGGCCGTTCACAAAGCGGTCCTCGAGCTGCATCTTGAAGTCCGGGAACAGGCGGGGATCGTTGACCCCGCGGCCGAACAGTTCGGTCAACAGGAGGGTCTGCGTGTACACATTGTGGAAGTTCACCCGGTCGAGATCGTCGATGGGCGTATCCACGAACTCGCGCACGTCGAACACCGTGGCGAAGGACAGGGCGGGCAGCCCCATCCAGAAGACCAGTTCGGCCTCCAGGCCGATCTGGCCCGCGGGAAAGAAACCGCCGGTCCGGTGCCCCTGGGATGGAGAGATCACGTTGACCAGGGCGCCGGCCGGGAAAGCGCCACGGCGGATGACTTCGTCCGCGTAGCCCATGAAGGTGCGGCCGAAGGGGGTGAAGAACCGCTGTTTTTCGAAGGAATCCCCCCCGAAGAAGACGCCGGAGTAGATAACGCCGACCTGGTCCCGGGCGCTGGACAGGTCGATGCCCGCGAAAAGCCTGATGTTGATGGGGTCTTCGAGCTTGTCCGCGAAGTGACTGGAAATGCGCGCGTGACGGTAGGAGAAGTCGTTGATCCCGCTGAGCGACATGAAATGGCCGGAGGTCGCCAGGATCAATACCGAGCGGGCGGGCGGATGGGCGGCAAAGTAACGGGCCATTTCCAGGAGAGCGGCCACGCCCGATGCCTGGTTGGCGCCGGGGGATACGGCCGGCACGGCGGAGATGGAATCGTAGTAGGAATTCAGTACGATGACCTCCTCCTTCAGCTCCGGGTGCGTCCCGGTGATCCTGCCGAAGACATTATAGGCCGGGAGCCGTTTCCAGGTCATGCGCCCCGTTGCCCGGACGCTGATCGGGCCGTTGGCTTCGAGGTATTCAACCAGGGGGCGGGCCGGCCCCTTCTTCATCCAGAAACGGGGGAAGTCGAGGGGGACCTGGAGGTGCTTCTCCTCCCCGTCGACCCGGGTGGTGTGGTCGGGTTCCGCGAAGATCACGGCGCCGGCGCCGAGCATGGCGGCCCGCTGCCAGTTCACGCCGGAATTGAAGTCCATCAGAAATACGGCGCCTGCGGGATCGATGCCGTTGAAGTCCTCCCACTCGCCGTTGCCCACGTAGTGGAGCTTGCCGGTGATGCCGCCGGGCGGCGTCGTGGAGGTGCGGACCAGGTTGGGCCAGAGGGCGTAGAGGGGGATCGTCCGGGATGCAAGGTTAGTGGAGTCCGGAAGGTCCGTCGCGTCGAGAAGAATCAGTTCGCCGCCCTCGTCCAGGGGGACGGACGAGACGAACTCCTCCATCTCCACGTCCTCGAGGCCGATTTCCCGCATGCGGTCGGCCAGGTAGTACGCCGCCTCGGTGGCACCGGGGTAGCCGGCTACGCGGGAACCGAATGATACCAGGTCGGTAATGGTCTTCCTGATGCGAACGGAGTCCACCACCGCGGCCACCTGGCCGTCGCCGATCGGTTCGGCGAGGAGCTCCACCCGCTCGCGGACCCCCGTCGTCTGGCAGGCGGAGATGACGCAAACCAGCGTGAGACCAGCCAGGAGACCGGGTATGGTCTTCGCTTTTAACACGTCGTGTTCCCGCAGTGCTTGATGGTGATCCGGTCCCGGATTAGACCTTCCACTTCCGCCG
>JAJECR010000215.1 GCA_022821935.1 Candidatus Latescibacterota bacterium | reverse complement strand
GCCCAGCCGTTCCTTGATGGCCCGGGCCACTTTCACGGTATTGGCGTCGGCTTCCTTGAAAAGGGCTATTTCCACGCTTTCCTGCCCGTTGATCCGAGTGACGGTTTTCCGCTCTTTGAAATGGCGGTGTACTGTCGCCAGGTCGCGTAGCCGGACGGGCGCCTCTCCCCGCCGGGAGATGATGATTTCGCCAATCTCCTCCACCGTCCGGAATTCGTTTACCGCGCGGACGATCAACTCCTCGTCACCGTCCCTGAGCTGCCCGCCCGCCTGGTTGATGTTCTCCGCGGCGAGCCGCTGATTGATCTGCTGGAACGTGAGACCCAGGCGTGACAGCTGGGCCTCGTCGATCTCCACCTGGATTTCCTCGACCAGGCCTCCCTTCATCCGCACGGAGGCCACGCCGCGGACCGTTTCCAGTTGCCTGCGGATCTCCCAGTCCGCCAGGTTGCGAAGCATGACGAGGTCTTCGCCGGACAGGCCGAGGCGCATGATCGGATCGAGTTCGGGGTTGTATCGAAGGAGGAGAGGCCGCTCGGCGTCCTGGGGCAGGAAAACGCGGTCCACCCGTTCCCGCACGTCCATGATCGCAAGGTTCATGTCCGTGTCCCAGTCGAACTCCAGCACCACGTCCGATATGCCGGCCCGGGAGATGGAACTGACCTCGACCAGTCCCGTGATGACCCCGACGGCTTCCTCGATGCGACGGGAGATCAGGTTCTCGATCTCTTCAGGCGCCGCGCCTTCGTACTCTGTTCGAATGGTGAGAGAGGGGTAGGATATGTCCGGCAGGAGATTGACCGCGAGCCGGTCGAAGGAGACATAGCCGAAAATCAGCGCCGCCAGTACCAGCATGGTGACGGTGACCGGCCTGCGGATCGCGAAGTCTACGATGGTCATAACGAGGATTCCCGTACGTCAGGGAGATACGATCTTGACCCGCGTACTGTCTTTCATGCTCCGGTGGCCGGCGATCACGACCAGGTCCCCGGGAGTGAGCCCATCGCGTATCTCGGCGACATCGGCGTCCAGCAGGCCCAGGGTAAGCGGGACGCGGGTCGCCACGGTGTCCTCCTTGACGACGAAGACTTCGTTGTCGTCCAGCAGGGCGATCTTGGGGATCAGGATCACGTCCTTGTGCTGGTCGGCCAGGATCTTGACCCGGACGAACATGCCGGGTTTCAGGCGCCAGTCTGGGTCGGAGATCTTGATCGTGACCTTGAAGGTACCGTTCTGCGGGTTTATGATGGGACTCACCCTGAGGATCGCGCCTCGGAACTCGCCGTCCGGAAGCGTATCGGTCTCCAAGATAACTTCCTGGTCCGCGGCCACGTGGGACCACTCCATTTCGGGCAGGTGGGTATAGATGAGTAGCGTATTTAGGTCGACCAGCGTGAATAGCGCGTCTCCGGACCTCGCCATGTTGCCGACGTTCTGGTGGCGTTCCGTGATGGTGCCGCTGAACGGCGCCCGGATCGTCGTCTTGTCGTAGGCCACCTTGGCTGCGTCCCAGTCCGCCCTGGCCATGATCAACTCCCGCTCCTTCGCCTCGTGGTCCACCTCGCTGATGAGCTGGGCATTCAGCAGGGCGAGCGAGCGGTCGTATTCCTGCTTGCGTGCGTCACGGATCGCTTCCGCCCTCGCAAGGGCTACTTCTTCCTCGTCGTGCTCGAGCACGGCGAGCACATCGTCCCGTTTCACGTAGGCGCCTTCCTCGACGCGCATGTCCTGAATCATGCCCGTGGTTCGGGGGAAGATCTGCGCGTCGCGGTCGGCCTCCACCGTCGCGGTCGTCAGTACGATATCCGAAATGGTCCCGAGGGAAGCGGGGATCACGTTCACCGGAACCGGAGGCGGTGCGGTGGAGTCGGCTTCAGCCTCGCCGTTTTCGCCGTTTTCGGCATTCTCGGCGGCCTCGGAGCTGACATCGCCGCATCCCAAAGCGGTGAATGCAGCCAGGAAAGCGATACACGCCGCGGCGAAGACTGCCCGAGAAAGACGTTTTACAAGATGTGGATCCTGGTGAAGCCTCATGCCTGCTCCCTTAAACCTGCCTGTCGAGGGTTTTATACCGGATCTTCCACCTGAAATCAAACGGATCATTACACTGACTATCAATATACACCTGATTAAAGGCACTTATTCACAAGAAGTTCCTGTCCATCTGCCCAATTAGACGGCAAGAACGGAGATAAGGTTTCTTCGAAATCGAAACGGGTTGGCGAGATTCCCGGATCAGGTGTTCATCCGCATGGTGCGTGATTCATCCGCGCGGGGCGCAATCCATGCGGTCCCTGTTCAACCCTAAGGCGGGGCGCAACACCATCCGGTATCATCCCGCCGCCGCCAGCAGGCGCGCCATGTTGCCCCCCAGGACGAGATCCATATCCGCCTTCGCGATAAACGAACAGTGAGTCCGAACGGCTTCCAGCGAATGCTGGTAGGTGCTCGCCCGGGCGACGGGCGGGTAATTGGACGCCCAGCAAAGGCGATCCGCTCCGTAGTATTCGTAGAGCTTGCGGACGATCCACATGCAGTCCGAATAGGGGTATTCCCAGGCGACTTCCGAGGTGTACTGGAATCCGGAAAGCTTGATGTGGATATTGGGAACGTCCGCCGACTCCAGGACCTCCCGGAGCATGGGACGGGGCGGTGGTTCTCCCACCTTGAGGCTGGCCATATGATGGCAAAGGAAGGGCGTGTCCGGGAACCGCCGCGCGAGCTTACGCAGCGCGGGCATCCAGGCCGGACTCAGGGCCAGGGAAGCGATCTGGTTTAGTTCGGCCGCCTGCTCGAAGAACGCGAGGCCCTCCCGCGACTCGAACCAGTCCGTATCGTCCCTGAGATAGTGGGTGAACCCCTTCAGCCGGTACTTCTCCACCGCCTCCGCGAGCCTTCCCGCACCGCCCGGCGTGTGGTAGGTGTCCGTCCAACCGCAGTCCACGTCGGCGAACTGGACGAACCGGTCGGGGTACCGGCGGACGCACTCCGCTCCGTAGTCGTTGTTCCCGGGATTGTGATCGATCCTGGCGCAGACCAGCACGGCCTTGTCCACCCCGACCAGGTCCATTTCGTGGAGCAGCATCTCTGCCCGGCCCCGGTTCTCCGGATCGGGAACCGCCGGTTCGTAGGGCCAGTAGTCCCAGGCATGGGAATGGCAGTCGATGATCATCGTTGGTATCCTTTCTGCGGATGGGGGTTTTCGGTCTGCGGGTTCATGGGTGGGTTGACGGTTTTCATCCATTTATGGACGTGTTGACAGTTTCGTGTCGACACGGCTCGGTTGACGGTTTCCTGTCGTCACGGCCCGGGTTGACGGTCTTCAGTACCGGTTGACCACCCACAGACCGGCAGCCAGCAACACCAGCCCGCCCGTAAGGTAAGTGGTCACCTGGTCGCCGAGGATCAGCCAGCTCAGCAGGACGCCGAAAAGCGGCGTCGTGAAGAAAAAGGCGCTGATCTGCGTCGCGCTGTGCCGCTGCAGCAGCCGGATCCATACGAGAAAGCAGAATCCGGCGACGATGGCGCCCTGGTACAGGACCGCGGCGATGATGGCCGGGTTGATCGTCACGGGAAGGTTCCATTCGGTCGTTGCCCAGAGCAGGGTGAAAATCGGAAACACAACCACCTGCTGCCAGAAGATCACCGCAACGGGGGAAATGCGCCTGACCAGGATCTTGTTGATCATGATCTGGATGGCCAGGGAGATGGAACTGAACAGGACCAGCACGTCGCCCAGGGGAGTCGACGGTCCGCCTGCTTCGTCGTAGATGGTCAGCGCCATGCCGGCCCCGGCCAGGACCAGGCCGACGTTTTTCATCAGCGTGAGGCGGTCGCCCGGGATGATATAGTGGGAGATGGCGGCGACGACGAAGGGGTAGGTCTGCATGAACAGCACGGCGTGGCTGCCCGAGGTACGCTCGGCGCCGATGTTCAGGAAGAGGATCTGCGCGGCCATGACGAGGGCGGGCACGGCGATGATCAGGCGGTCGCCCCGCGCCACGTGCAGCGAGACGC
Source organism: Candidatus Latescibacterota bacterium (assembly GCA_022821935.1). GTDB lineage: Bacteria > JAAXHH01 > JAAXHH01 > JAAXHH01 > JAAXHH01 > JAAXHH01. The sequence goes on along the minus strand of JAJECR010000215.1, from coordinate 339 downwards.
CGGCCAGACGCGTCCAGGTGTAGACACACACCAGGGCGACGCCGAAACGCAGGACCGCCAGGAGGATCGGCGGTATGCCCTCCAGGCCCACCTTGACCGATACGACCAGGCCGCCCCAAAGCGTGCAGAGCATCAGCACGAGGAGGACGGACCGGGTCGTCAGCGGCTGGTTTTCATCGAAGTGGCTCACCCTGGCCAGCCTTTACATGAGGTAGGCGGATCGGGGAAACGGCAGGGCGAGATTATACGGCCTCGGAACGTCCGGGGGCAATGTTAAAGTTCAGGTCCGGGCGCGGGACGCCGTGTCGGCTTTTCTGTAGTATAAGGCCTGGAATCTCA